>RPRI01000125.1 GCA_003818505.1 Desulfobacteraceae bacterium
GGGCCTCCCAGGTTGGCTGTCAATTTGTCATTCAGTGCGCGAACCACTATGTCTGTTTCCCCCCCGGCCGCAAAGCATACTACAAGGTTGACCGGTTTTTCCGGGTAACCGGCGGCGAAAGAGTTTGTTACACTGAACAACATCGCCATAAGAATAATAACAAGACAACTAACACTCTTCTTCATTTCCATGATTTTCTCCTTTCTTTATGTTTGTGGAAAAATATTTTAACAGCGCTCCTTTCTCCTCCCGGCCCGTCAACAGGAATATCGGCGGGCGTACTTATATCGGCGACGACTTGCTCATTCCGGTTCGGCAAGCAGGCTTTTCCGGCTTCGCATCCATGGGATTAAGTTGGAAAGCAAAAGCAGCATAGAGACTATTAGAAACGTGGCCGAAATAGGGCGCGTGAAAAAAACCATCAGATTGCCGTCGAAAATAATCAATGACTGCCTCAGAGAGCTTTCAAACATTGGTCCCAGGATGAGAGCAAGCACCAGCGGCGCCATTTCGTAGCCGAGTTTTCGCATGACATATCCGAATACGCCGAAAATCAGCATAATCCAAATTTCAAGCTGGCTGTAATTTACTCCGTATACGCCGATCAGGCAAAACAGAATGATAAAGGGAAATAGTATTGTATAGGGTATTCTCAGCACCTGAATCCATATCCCGATTAAGGGCAGATTGAGCAGCAGCAGCATGGCATTGCCGATATACATACTGGCGATTGTTCCCCAGAAAAGGGCCGGCTGTTCTTTCATGATCAGTGGTCCGGGCTGCAGACCGTGAATAACCAGGGCTCCCAGCATTAGTGCCATGACGGCATTATTGGGAATCCCTATTGTCAGGAGCGGGATAAAAGCGCCTCCTGTAGCAGCGTTGTTGGCAGTTTCAGGCCCGGCAACGCCGGCAATGGCCCCATGCCCGAATTTTTCCGGGTGCTTGGAAATTTTTTTCTCCATTGCATAGGAGGCGAAAGAGGAAATAATGGACCCGCCACCGGGCAGAATGCCCAGAAAAAATCCGACAAAAGTTCCGCGGAAAATGGGGCCAATGCTTTCTTTCCAGTCCTGCAAGCTGGGCAGCAGGCCTTTGAGTGATACTGCGGCGATACTGCGGTCCATTTTTTTCTCGACATTAAGCAGAACTTCGGAAATGCCGAATAAGCCCATTACTACGGGGATGATGCCGATACCGTCGTCCAGTTCAAAAAAACCGAATGTCAAACGGCTGCTGCCGGAAATCACATCAGTGCCAATGATACCCAATACTATGCCGAATGCCGCCATCATCAAAGCTTTTAAAACAGGTCCGTTAGCCAGATAGACTAAGACGGTAAGTCCGAGGACCATCAGGGCGAAATATTCAGGCGGTCCGAACCTTAGCGCAAACCTGGCCAGAGGCGGGGCGAGACAGGCAAGCAGCAGCACCGTTACGGTTCCGCCTATGAACGAACCAAAGGCCGCAATTCCCAGGGCCGGTCCGGCGCGCCCCTGCCGAGCCATCTGGTGTCCGTCAATGCAGGTGACGACACTGGCGGCTTCTCCCGGAATATTTACCAGGATTGACGTGGTGGAACCGCCGTACATTGCCCCGTAATAGATGCCCGCCAGCATAATCAGAGCGGACTCGGGGGGAATGTAAAAGGTGCTCGGCAAAAGCAGGGCTATCGCCCCCAGCGGTCCGATGCCCGGAAGGACCCCTATCAGAGTTCCAACAAGAACACCTATGAAGCAGGCCAGCAGGTTGGCCGGTTGTAAAACCACCCCGAAACCGAGCATGAGATTAGTGATGACATCCATCTAATTCAACCATCCCTTTATACGGTATAAGCCGATGAGACCCTCCGGGAACTGAACCTTCAGAATCAACTGGAAAAGCACCAGGCAGAATACGGCTGCCGTTATGGCCAGGACAAGAGTGAGAGACATCCGGTGCGGATGAATGGCCCGAAACAGGTATATCAGCATGGCAAGTGTACAAATAAAGAATCCGGCATAGTTCAGCAGGAGAGTAAATGCGATAGGGCCGGCCAGTATGGCCAAAACTTTTTTCCACGAATCCGGCTGCGGCCAGAAGGACTGATCATCCGTTTTCCGGTAACTTGCAATACTGAAAGCCAGATTGGTTACAGAAAAAACCGAAAGGAAAAGTCCGGAAAACACCGCTATGAAACCCGTGCCGGGAGAATCAAAAGAGCCGAAGCCTAAATGCCAGCCTGTGACCACCACATAAAGCCCGAACAGTAAAAGTAGAATGGTGCATGTAATATCCCAGTTGCGCAAAGACTTCTCCTCTTTAAAAAATCGGCGGTTTGCGTTATTTATTTTAAGGCATTGTGCTTTCCGGCAGAGCACCCGACAGCTTAATAGCCAAGGACCTCGTCGATGTTAAGAGCCGGCCAGGTTGACCAATGTCGTTGCCAGCAGTTGCAACCCCTTTTCAATGTCGCCCATGTCGGTCCATTCCGACGGATGATGTCCGACCCCTTCGCGGCTGGGCAGAAAAATCATGCCTACTTCCGACAATTCAGCCATGTGCAAGGCGTCATGGCCGGTTCTGCTCGGCATTCGCAAGCAGGGGTAACCGAGCTCTGCCGCGCCTTGCTCAAGCGCCTGGAGAACTCGCGGAGAGACTGATCGTGATTCATCCTCCATAAGTGTCTCTATATTAACCTCAACTTTGCGTTGCCGGGCTGTATTCTGAATCGCTTCTTTGATCTCCGCTACAGGTGTCGATTTTGGAAAGTGAGTGCTCCCACGCACTTCGATGATTATGTCGCATTCTCCGGGGATGACATTAATTGCGCCCGGAGACACATGTATGACCCCTACCGTTCCTACGATATCTTTATCCTGGTATTTCCGGCAGGTGCGTTCAACTGCCAAGATGGCTTCGGCAGCAGCTGCAAGTGCGTCCCTGCGGCTGTTCATCGGCGTTCCCCCGGAATGGTCCGCCTGGCCCTTGAACGTCACCTTGTACCGGTAGGCTCCGACGATTTCAGTTACGAGACCCAAAGGAATTTTAGAATCATAGAGCATTCGACCCTGCTCCACGTGAAGCTCAACAAAGGCATTATACTTATATTCTTCAGGATTCAATCCTATAATTTCCTGTGCCGATACCCCGATTGATGACAGGGCTGCAGAGAGGGTTTCTCCTTTGATATCGCTTCTCCCGTAGAGCAATGCCCTGTCCATTTTTCCGCACAAGGCCCGGCTGCCGAAACAGCTTATCCCAAAACGGTTAGGTTCTTCGGATAAAAATGATATCACTTCGAGGCTGCGGCGTGTCTGAATACCGGCATCATTAATCGACCGCATTACCTCTATTGCTCCCAGTAGGCCAACAACGCCGTCGAAGTGCCCGCCATTTTCCACGCTGTCGGAATGTGAACCGGCGGCTACCGCCGGTCCGGGCTCAACTCCCAATCGGCGACCGTGCAGATTGCCGGAAGGGTCCATGAAAGGATTGAGTCCGGCTTCATACAGCTTTTGTTTAACAAATTCCCGCGCTATTTGCTCTTGAGGAGAAAAGGCCAGACGACTCGCTCCTCCCTCTGCCGTGCGGCCAATTAGGGACATTGCATCAAAGTCTTGTTTAAATCTAGAAATATTTATGGCGATGCGCATCAATCAACTCCAGTTAAGAATGCCAATAATTGATACATATTATAATATATATTTGTTGTTATTTTATAAAGTTATAAAAATACATATATATCTTTATTAGTAAGCTTAAAATATCAACTCTTAAGAGTCAAGTATTTTTATAAAACAATACCGGCGTCTATGCTTCCAATTAGTTTCCATCCGGAAATGGCCCTTTTGAGCGATCTCTATGTCAATCTGCGGGATTTCTTGTGCGACATACTATGCGTATGTCTCCGCACAATCCCTTGATTTCCTTGAGCTTGCCCAAAATTACCTATTTCCGAATTGGAAACTTAACTGTGTCCGAACTGGGTTTCCGGATGGGCACCAATTAATATCCGTCTTTTCTTATTCTCCTGACACGGAAGAGCGAAAATGAATGAAACCGGCGGAGTGATGAATATGAATTTACTGCAGGTTCAAATATATACGTACTTTCACATCAACCATTGTATGGTTTTGTCTTCTCTTAAAGACTCTTTGTCTGCCGCTCCTTAATTATTTTCCGTTTGAATGCGTCTTCAAGTTTATATAGCAATTCGTCAACATCGGTTGGTTTCATCAGGTAATCAAATGCTCCCAAATCCATTCCTTCAACGGCAACATCCAGATTAGCATGCCCTGTAAGCATTATAACTTCAATCGCTGGTCTTATCTTTTTAATTTCGGCCAAGGTCTGAATGCCGTCCATGCCCTGCATCCTTACATCGAGGACCACGACATCAGGTGGAGTCTCTTTGACAATCTTTATCGCTTCTTCACCGCTGTTGGCGCCTGTTACTTTTATCCTTCGCTTCCGCAGTCTTTTCAGCAATGTTTCCAAAAATTCTTTTTCATCATCTACGAGCAGAACACTGAATTCATCCACCTGTGTCACCTCCTTATCTTTCAAGAATCTTTTCAATTTTTCCGAGAAGCTCCTCAAAATCACATGGCTTTGTGAGGTATTCCATTGCGCCGCATTTAACTCCTTCCCTTGCTGCGGCTTCAGATCCGTGTCCGGTCAGAATTATCACCGGAAGTTCAGGGGCCATTTTACCAAGAATTTTGAGAACCTCAATTCCGTCCATCTCTTCCATTTTAAGGTCTATAACGGCTATATCAAAATCGGCTTTGCGCATGGCCCGGAGAGCTTCAGGCCCGGAAAAGGCTTTTGTTACATAGAAACCTTTTTTTGAAAGTCTTTTGGCGATAACTTCGACAAAATCTTTCTCATCATCCACCAACAGTATATTCGCAATAGCCATGCGAAATGCTCCTTAATCTTCTCTCCTGCCTGGAAGCCGGATATAAAATGTTGTTCCGGCATCAACGATGCTGCGAACATCTATTTCTCCCTCCATTTTCTTTATGATTCCGTAACATATGGAGAGCCCTAACCCGGTTCCTTTCCCCACAGGTTTTGTGGTAAAGAATGGATCAAATATTCTTGAGAGGTTGGCCCTCGGTATTCCAGGACCATTGTCTGCAATGCTGATTACAACCTCATCTCCTTCAAGCCAGCTGGTTAAAGTTATATTGCCGCCTCTTTTTTCAAGCGAGTCGAGGGCGTTATTCATAAGGTTCAGCAGGACCTGCTGTATTTCTGTATGTGACATGCGCAATACCGGCAGATTTTCCTGAAGTTTTGAATTTATAATAACGTTGCTGAATTTTGCTCTCTGGGCACAGAAACCGATTACATCATTTATGACTGAGTTTATTCTGACATCTTCAACGCATGTGTCGGTCTTCCGCGCAAAGCTTAGCAGTTTCCGGGTTATCTCCCGGCACCGTTTACCCTGGGTTTTTATCTGGGCAAGAGCTCTTTCGAACTCGTCTTTGTTCTCTTTACCGGAAAACTGTTCGTCTTCCATAAGATCATGCACCCAGCCTGCTTCTTCTACCATTATCGCAACAGGGTTATTTATTTCATGGGCAATTCCTGCCGCAAGTTCACCAAGGGACGCCAGCTTCCCGGTTTCAATGACCTGCTGGTTCATCAGTTCCTTCTCCCCGTCCGCCTGTGCAATTCTTTCTACCATTCGTTTTGAAAGCAGAAAAGCCGTTACAAAGATGACCATGCCGCCTATAAGGATAATAATAAGCGCTATCTGTTTCGCATGGGTCAGATCCGAAAAAGCATCTGATTTATCCTGCTGGTATATAAGCATCCAATCCCCGTTTTTTATCAGGGAGGCCACATACAGATTCTCTTTCCCGGAGTCATCAGCCATTTCAGAGAAAAAAACCCCGTCTTTTGTCTTCCCGGCCCTTTTTATTGATTCGCGGAAAGAATCTGATTTTCCATAAGCTACTTCAAAACCGGGCTTAGACTGAAGTTCCCCTTTACTGTTAAGGATGAATGCAAAACCCGTTTTTCCGTTCCGAAGATTTTCTACAAGAGAATTGAAAGCAACAAAACTAATTGTGGCTCTTAATATCCAGGGTTTTCCATTGCTCTTCTGTTTTACCGTGATGATGAAATGCGGCAAACCCCGCAGGCCGAGAAAGACATCGCTTATGAAGAAATCGCTGTTCATTGCCTTTCTGAACCATTCGGTATCCGAATAGCCCGCATTTTCCAGCTTGAACGGACCTGCATATGTAACCTGGATTCCCTTCTCATTAATGACTCCGAGATCTTCAAAAACCGAACCGTATTCCGTCTGAAGAGCTGCCAGGTTATTTCTCAGAAATTCCTCATTTCTCAGTTCTTCAACTGTAAAAGATCTGGACATAAACCTGATATTATTGAGTTTTTCCAGTAAAAAACCGTCTATGTTCTGCCTGTTTTTTAAGACAAGTTCGCCGAGATGTGCGTTCACCTTTTCATGATATGAAATGCTGAACTGGTTTAAGATAATACCGCTCACCATGATCAAAGGAGCAAAGGAAACGGCTATGACGATAAAGAGCATCTTTCTTGTCAAAGATTTATAATAGGGCTCTTTCAGCCTGTTTTCCTGACTCATGTCCGCATATCCTCTGATTCTTTTTTCATATCGGCTGTTCCGGCGGTTTTGTTTAGAATTTCCTTCACCACTTTTTTTAGATTCTCAATGCTGCTTCCTCCCTTTTCAACAAATTCTGTAGGAGTGATAATTTTTGAGGCAGATAGATAATCTGAAAAAAAAGTATGAAAAACTACAGGAAGGTAAGTAATTCTTTGCCTTAGTTTTTTCAACAATAAAGATTCTTCCGCATCAGGCAGGTCCGGATCGATAATCAGAAGATCTGCCGGTTCACGATGATATGCCCATTTCAGCACCTCCCGTCCATTTTCAGCAAGTTCAACCGAGTAGCCTTCCGCCAGCATTTCACGCCGCAGAAATTCCCGCACATTGGAATTCCTGTCTGCAATTAATATTTTAATCTTTTTTTTCAAAGGATTTTTCCCGGGGAATATGTTTGATATGATAAATAGCAAGGTATGTGCCACCCGTTATTCGGCAGAGAATATTTGATAATATATTAATATAATTTGATTTAGTATAATGTATTCGGCTGTCGGATATATAAGCCGGTGTCGGTTTTTTTTACAGGATGTAAAGAGATGCAAAATAATGGTGCCGGATAACTTTAAGGATATTATTAGATTCTGATTTTTGCCAAAAGAATGATAAATATAAGAAATTTGCTTTATATTAAGGGAGAATAAGTGTAATAACTAGAAGTCATTTAAAACCTCGTATCAGGTTTGAGAGCAAGGCGCAAGCCGATGAAAAAGCGCAGCATACACGGTAGTATGTGAGCATTTTGAAGAGACTTGCAACACAGCTATCAGACCTCAGGCGGGGTTTTGAAACGACTTCTATGGATAGTTGACAGCTTCGTAAAAATCAATCGGAAAGTCCTTATTTTCAAGGCCAATTATACGCTTATGAGACTTGCGATTATTTCGGATATTCACAGCAATACTGATGCCTTATTAAAGGTTCTGTCTGATGCTGTTGAGTCGTTTGTCGATGAAATAATCTGCCTTGGCGATGTAATCGGCTACGGGCCTGAACCGAATGAAGCCATCCATGCTATAAATGAAAGGGATATTCCGACCGTCATTGGAAACCATGAACTGGGTGTGGTAAGAAAAGATTATCTGAAACTGCTGAATCCTGTTGCTTATCAGTCGTTGTTGATAAACATGGATGTGTTGTCGGAAGAATCCTGGGCATTTATAAAGAAGCTTGAAACCAGCCTGGTATTTTATAACTCCCGCTTTGTCCATGGTTTTCCGCCTGACTCACCGACTATCTATATGTTTGAGCCTGACGAAGAAGGAATGTGTGAAGCTTTTGGAAAATACGGCGAAAGGCTGTGTTTTACAGGCCACACACATCGCCTTGAATTTATTGAATATGACGGAAACTCTGTAACATGTTCGCATTTAAGTAAGGGGCTGACTGTTCTTTGCAGGAATAAACGTTATATAATAAATGCCGGTAGTGTCGGGCAGCCGAGAGACGGCGATAAGCATGCCAAGTACCTGATATGGGATACGAAGGATGATACAATAGAAGTAAAATATGTTCCTTACGATATCGATCTGGTAGTAAATAAAATAATCATATCCGGCCTTCCCGAAGTCAATGCAAGGAGGCTTGTGTGAGACTTTAGGGAACCGCTGAATGGTTTCCATCCGGCAATGGCGGGATGCGGAAAAGTTTTTACCGGAAAGGTCCGAATGGGAATTGAGAAATAGGCAGCGAACAAATATGTGAGGTGAAAACATGGGCGGACATATTGCAATACCTGTCTGGTTGTTTGTTTTACTTATCATGGTGACATGCGCGGCCGTTCTGGACAGGGTGCTTATTCCCAGCACACGATGGTTTATAAGGCGCAGGATAAGCCGTGTTATTGATGAAATCAGCACACGACTCGACATAGAGATCAGGCCTTTTCAGCTTACAAAAAGGCAGGTGCTGATCGACCGGCTCGTATTTGATCCGAAAGTGATCGAGGCGGTTCAGGCATATGCCCAGGAGAAAAAAATACCCCGAGAGGTCGCCCAAGCAAAGGTTATTGCATATGCAAGGGAGATAGTGCCGTCATTTAATGCTTATCTTTATTTCAGAATCGGCTACTGGGCGGCAAAGAAGATTGCGCGCCTCCTTTACAGGGTGAGGGTTGGTTTTGTAGATAATGAAGACCTTGCGAAGGTTGACCCGAATTCGACGGTGGTGTTTGTAATGAACCATCGCAGCAACATGGATTATGTTCTGGTGGCATTTCTTGCTGCAGAGCGCACGACTCTCTCGTACGCAGTCGGTGAATGGGCCAGGATATGGCCTCTTCAAATGCTGATTAAATACATGGGCGCATTTTTTGTGAGGAGAAATTCCGGAAACCGGTTGTATCGTCAGGTGCTGGAAAGGTACATCCATATGGCGACAAAGGAAGGTGTTTGCCAGGCTGTATTCATTGAAGGCGGTTTGAGCCGTGACGGCTGCTTAAGACCACCCAAACTCGGACTTCTTGATTATATGCTGCGGGGGTTTGAGCCAGGCAAGGACAGGGACATAGTCTTTATTCCTGTCGGCATAAATTATGACAGAACACTTGAGGACCGCAGCCTTCTCCATGAGATTAAGCCGCACCCGGAAAAGAGAAGCGGGTGGTTTATTGTTAAAACCGTAGCGGGATTTATATCAAATAACCTGTTTTTAATGGTTCGGAATAAATGGGAACGGTTCGGATTCGCTTGTGTAAATTTCGGGCACCACATATCGGTCGGCAGGTACTGCATGGAAAACGAAATAAATTTCAGTTTAATGAGCCGTGAAACAAGGTTTCCGGAAGTTGAAAAGCTTTCATACAGGCTGCTGGATTCCATCAGGTCAATTATTCCTGTTCTCCCGGTGCCTCTTGCCGCTTTCGTTCTTATGGAAAACCGCCATTCATGGATGACGGAATTTGATCTGAAAGCAGGTATATATAATTTAATGGAAGATCTGAAGGCAAAAGGTGCGACTGTTAATATTCCCGGTAAAACCCGCGAAGAAACGATAAACAGCGCAATAAACATGTTAAAGATCAGAAAAATGATCATTCAATATGACGGGCATATCAAGGCTGATCCGGACATGTTTGATATTTTATCCTATTATGCCAACTCAATTGTCCAGTGGCAGCAAGACAACGATATAAAGAGCCGCGGAATTCCGGAAAAGATGGAGGTGCAGGAGGAAATAAAAGGTCTTTCCCGTTTGAAGAAAAGGTCGGTTTCTGCAGCTTCGTGAACCGAAGCAGCGAGCGTATTCTTCGCTGCTTGCAGCGTGGAGCTTTAATAGTGGATATAGATGGAAAAAAAATTGATTTTAGTTTCAAACTAATTTAAACCGTAGTGCAATAATTATGGATCCGTGAAAAGCAATCTTATGTTGTTTTACAGCAACCTATTTCTGACGAACTCTTTGGAAGTCAAAAATACCCTCAGGATTAATCAGCAAGGAGAGATTTGAAACAAAATGAGCACTGAGTCAAACAAGATAATATATTCAATGATCGGGGTGAACAAGTTTTATGTCAAGAAACCGATTTTAAAAGACATTTATCTGTCCTATTTCTATGGCGCAAAAATAGGGGTTCTTGGTTTAAACGGATCAGGCAAGAGCTCCCTTTTAAGAATTCTTGCGGGAGTCGACAAGGAGTTTGTGGGGCAGACGATACTTTCTCCCGGTCATACGATAGGCTTCCTGGAGCAGGAGCCGCAACTTGACGAAAAAAAGACTGTGCGGGATATAGTTGAGGAGGGGGTGCAGGAGACGGTTAACCTTGTCAATGAATACAACCGGATAAATGAAAAATTCACGGAGCCGATGCCGGATGACGAAATGGACAAGCTCATCAAGAAGCAGGGCGAAGTTCAGGAAAAACTCGATGCGCTCGATGCCTGGGATCTTGATTCACGCCTTGAAATGGCGATGGATGCACTTCGCTGCCCGCCCGGAAACACCCCGGTAAAAGTTTTATCGGGGGGCGAGAAACGTCGGGTTGCGCTTTGCAGGCTGCTTTTACAGAATCCGGACATTCTGCTTCTGGATGAGCCTACCAACCACCTGGATGCAGAATCGGTAGCCTGGCTTGAGCATCATCTCAAGCGCTATGCCGGAACTATAATTGCCGTAACGCATGACAGATATTTTCTGGACAATGTAGCTGAGTGGATACTGGAACTGGACAAGGGTCAGGGTATTCCGTGGAAAGGAAACTATTCCTCGTGGCTGGAGCAGAAGCAGACAAGGCTTCAGCAGGAGGAAAAAAGCATGAGCGAACGGCGGAAAACATTGCAGCGGGAGCTTGAATGGATAAGGATGTCTCCGAAAGGGCGCCATGCCAAATCAAAAGCGCGCATCAATTCATACGAAACGCTTCTGGGGCAGGAAGGAGAGAAAATAGCGCAGGATCTTGAAATCTATATTCCTCCGGGGCCCCGTCTCGGCAACCTTGTTATTGAGGCTAAGGATGTCTGCAAGGGATATAATAATCAGCTACTTGTTGAAAATATGACTTTTTCTCTTCCTCCGGGCGGGATAGTAGGCATTATCGGCCCGAACGGCGCCGGGAAAACGACTCTCTTTAGAATGATTGTCGGGCAGGAAAAGCCTGATTCGGGAACTATCAGAACGGGAGAAACGGTAAAGCCGGCGTATGTCGACCAGAGCAGGGATTCCCTTGACCCTGACAAAAGCATATGGGAGGTGATTTCGGACGGACGGGACACCATTATGCTTGGAAGCAGGGAAGTAAACTCACGCGCATATGTCGCGAGGTTCAATTTTTCCGGAACCGATCAGCAGAAGAAGGTCGGGCTGCTTTCAGGAGGTGAAAGGAACAGGGTGCATCTCGCGCGCATGCTGAAAGAAGGCGCCAATGTCCTGCTTCTTGACGAGCCGACCAACGATCTTGACGTAAACACAATGAGGGCGCTGGAGGAGGCGCTTGAGAATTTCGGCGGCTGCGCTGTTGTTATAAGCCACGACAGATGGTTTCTCGACAGGATAGCAACCCATATCCTCGCTTTCGAAGGGGAGAGTAAGGTCATCTGGTTCGAAGGAAACTATTCGGAATACGAGACGGATATGAAGGCGCGCCTCGGCGCTGCGGCAAGCCAGCCGCACCGCATTAAGTACAGACAACTTACAAGAATGTGACGGCTTTGTAAAAAGTCATTCTGCTGTGTTGCGCTTCATCTTTCGTCATTGCATAATGAGCTTTTTACTTTGCCGTCGGTCATTGCTTTTTTTACGAGAGCAACAATTATGAAGGTTAAAAAGAAGAAGGTGATAAGATTATGAAAAATCTTCCAAGCTTATTTGAAAGCAAACACTTGAACCCTCGACCCCTCGAATCACGGATCCCTTTCTGCAAACTAATCGAGAAAAAAACAAATAAAATATTTTTTTTTATGGTAGCAACTTTTCTTATGACGTTTTTTTCTGCTTTTCCCTGTTCCGGGGCGAAGCTGCCTGTCGCTGCAAGCATATTCCCGGTAGCTGATATTGTGAAACAGGTGGGCGGGGAGCATGTCGAAGTCATAACCATTGTTCCGCCCGGAGCAAGCCCTCATACATTTGAGCTTAAGCCCGGCATTGTAAAGAAAATATCTTCAGCGAGAATATTCTTTATGATCGGAGCCGGTCTGGAGTACTGGAATGAAAAGTTTGTTAACAGCACCGGTGGCAGGCTCAAGAAGGTTGTTCTTTCGGATGGAGTCGATCTTATCCATGAAAAAGAACACCATCATGGGGAAAAAACCGGAAAACATCATTCAGGCGATATGTTTGCCAACCCACATATCTGGCTTGATGTTGAAATTGTAAAATCTATGGTAAAAAAAGTTGTTACAGCCCTTGCCTCGGTTGATAACGGGCATGCCCTTTACTATGAAGAGAGGGGGAATAAATATATAGCCGAACTGGACAGACTTGACCAGACTATATATAAGGAGACGGGGAAGTTTAAAATAAAAAGGTACGTTGCCTTTCATCCAGCATGGGATTATTTTGCGAGGCGGTATGGCCTCGAAAGCGCGGGCGTGATTGAATCCGTTCCGGGGAAAAGCCCAACCCCTCTTGATATAAAGAACATTGTCGGCAATATTAAAAAACATGGTGTAAAAGCAGTATTTGCAGAGCCTCAGTTCAATCCGAAAATCGCAGAAGTTATAGCAAAAGAAGCAGGAGTAAAAGTACTGATGCTTGATCCTATGGGAGGGCCTGGTATAAAGGGTCGCGAAAATTATATTGATATTATGAAATATAATCTCGCGGTTTTTCAGGAAGCGATGCTCTGATCATGGAAGAAACGATTATGGAAAAACCTGTTATCGTGGAACTCAGCGATGTCTGGGTCGGTTATGATGGAAAATGGGTTCTAAAATCCATTTTCCTGGATTGCCGCGCAGGAGAGATTCTTGGCATAGTAGGTCCAAACGGAGCTGGTAAATCTACTTTGCTGAAGGTAATTCTCGGGCTTATCAGACCAGACAGGGGAACTGTTGCCCTGTTCGGGAAGAAACCCGGGAGAGAGGCAAGGCTTGAAGCCGGATACCTTCCCCAGATTTCGCATGCGGAAAGAGCATTTCCGGTTACCGCACTGGACGTTGTGCTCATGGGCGTTTATAACCGAACAGGTCTTTTCAGAAGACCCGGACTCAAGGAGAAGGAAACTGCAATGGAGATGCTCGTGTGTGTCAACATGGCAGAGCATGCCGGAAAGCCGTTCGGGTCTTTGTCCGGAGGGCAGCAGCAGAGAATCCATATCGCCAGAGCTCTTGCTTCGAAACCGAAGCTGTTATTGCTGGACGAACCTTCAACCGGAGTCGACAGTGTCGCGCAGGAGGATTTTTATGTTCTTCTGGCAAATCTGAGGGATGAGAAAGGGCTGTCAGCCATTATGGTTTCACATGATATCGGTGTAATTACGTCGCATGCGGACAGGGTTGCCTGCATTAACATCGAGGTTCACTATCACGGGGGGCCCGAATTATGCCTCTCGCCTGAAATAATGGAAAAAGTATTCGGAAAGGACTTGAAGATAATGGTTCATGACTCAAGATGTGCAACATGCAACAAGAGGCACATCAATGATTGAAATGCTTGAGTTTGAGTTTATGAAGAATGCATTTCTGGCAGGAATTGTCCTCGGTGTGGTCCTTGCCGTAGTCTCATTTTTTGTTGTGCTCCGGCGTTATTCATTCATAGGAGTCGGTGTTGCCCATTCGGCTTTCGGGGGAGTTGCGCTGGGATCGCTTATAGGGATCTCGCCGACATTGACAGCGCTTTTTTTTGCGGTAATCGTAGCGAATGCGATAGGTTATGTCGGGCGGCAGGAGAGGCTTAGCACGGATACGGCAATCGGCATTTTTTTTGCCCTTGCCATGGCTCTCGGAGTAATATTTATAGGCCTTTCGGACAAATATAACACGGATCTGTTCGGATACCTGTTCGGAAACATTCTCGCGATAACCGGTACGGACCTTCTCCTAGTAAGCATTCTCGGAGCGGTTGTCATTTTTTCATGCTATATCTTTTTCAAGGAGCTCCTTTTTACCGCCTTTGACAGCGAAGTCGCATTAGTGAGCGGGATGCCGGTTGTATTCCTTGATCATTTTTTTCTTACGATTCTTGCCGTATCCATTGTAATAAGCATAAAAATTGTCGGAATAGTGCTTGTGTCGGCGCTTCTCGTTATTCCAGGCGCGGCCGCTTCCCAGGTTACCGTCCGCTACGTCCCGATGATTGCGATCTCAATCGCGGTTGCCCTCATATCGACAACCGGCGGATTGATTATCTCATATTATGCGGATCTCGCATCAGGCGCCACGATTGTCACATTTGCGTCGTTGATTTTCTTTTTCATGGTCGGCGCGGGCAAACTCAGAAAAAGATAGTCCGCTTCTGGTATCCGGCCAAGCTAATCATTAGCTTGAAAAAGAGCAGCGTATCACTCCAGACAACCGCTATGGGCCATCTTTAGGGAAAGCTGTTATATCAGCTTATAGATCACACCACCCCAGGTCAATCCAGCTCCTAAGCCGATGAACATCACGGTGTCTTTTGGTTTCAGCATGTTTTTTTCCATAAGTTCGTCAAGTGCAATGGGAAGGGTTGCCGCAGTTGTATTCCCATATCTTTGAATATTGTTATAAATTTTTTCTTCCGGGATATTCATCCGTTCCCTGAAAGCTTCATTTATTCTCAAATTTGCCTGATGGGGAATAATCATATTCAGGTCTTCAATTTTCATGTTTGCTTTTGCCAGCAGCTCCTCAGTAACCTTTGGCAGGCGGGTCACAGCAAGTTTGAATACGGCTTTCCCGTCCATATAAGGAAAATGCTCTTTGTTTTTTATTACGGTTGGACTAATTGCCTGCCCGGATTTTCGGGCAGGTAATCCGACACGCAATGCTTCAGAATATTTTCCATCAGCATGAAGAATCGATGTTATGATTCCAACTTCCTCACTGGTTTCAACAGCTTCAATGCAAACAGCACCGGCGCCATCGGCAAATATCACCGCTGTATCACGGTTTTCTGTTGTCAATTCTATGTACCGGCTTTGGACTTCAGCAC
>RPRI01000126.1 GCA_003818505.1 Desulfobacteraceae bacterium
CCTTTTTATACAACAAAAGAGCCGGGTAAGGGTACCGGACTCGGATTATTTGTATGTTTTGCACTTATTGACGGAATGGAAGGAAAAATCAAGGCTCAAAACAGGGATAGAGAAGGAACCAGAATGATGATATATCTTCCGTTAACAATGGCGGTTCAGTAAAAAGCCATTCTCTCCTTCCGAACAGGAAGTTTTTCCCTTGCAGTCCGAGTTTATTTTTTTTACGAGGCCATCAACATTTTAAAAAAAAGACCGGTTTATGGAAAATGCGAATTATAAAAAAAGACTCCTGATAATTGACGATGAAGAAAACATGCGGCATATGCTCTCCGCAATGCTGAAGAAAGCAGGTTATAATGTTGATGCTGCAGCCGATGGTTATGAAGGGCTTATGATGATCGAAAAGGTCATGTATGAGTTTATTCTTTGTGATATTAAAATGCCCAACATGAACGGGATAGATTTTCTGAGAGCAGCCAGGGATAAAACAGGTTTGACTACAGTAATAATGATGTCAGCTTACGGAACCATCGATACCGCTATAGAGGCTATGAAGGAGGGGGCGTATGATTACATTTCAAAGCCGTTTAAAGCGGATGAGGTCTTCCTTGCTCTCAGGAAAGCAGAGGAAAGGGAGAGTTTAAGGAGAGAAAATTATTTCCTCCGGGAGCAGATAAGAAAAATCGGGGAGAATTATTCTTTCGGTAAGATGATCGGAAAAAGCAAGAGCATGCAATCCGTCTTTAGCCTTTGTGCCAAAGCGGCCCGTTATAATACTACTGTATTGATAGTCGGGGAAAGTGGAACAGGCAAGGAACTGATTGCAAAAGGAATCCACTTCGAGGGATTGAGAGCGAAAAAGCCTCTTGTGCCCGTAAATTGTGGAAGTATACCGGAAACCCTGATGGAAAGCGAACTTTTCGGATATAAGAGAGGCGCTTTCACGGGAGCGGATAAGGATAAGAAGGGTCTTTTTGAAGAGGCTGACGGCGGTACAATTTTTCTTGATGAGATAGGGGAATTGCCTCTTTCACTCCAGGTAAAAATACTGCGTGTTCTGCAGGAAAGTGAAATAAGGCCAGTTGGAGATTCCAAAACAAAAAAGATTGATGTTCGTGTTATAGCGGCTACTTCAAAAAACCTGGAAGATGAAATCAAAATATCCGCTTTTCGTCAGGATCTTTATTACAGGCTGAATGTGCTCACTGTTAAACTGCCGCCTTTAAGGAAAAGGCCGGAAGACATTCCGCTATTATGCGAACATTTTATTGATACTTTAAATGGCAAACTGGGTAAAAGTATCAAAGGTATTTCACCTTCAGCAATGTCTGTTTTGGTGAATCACGACTGGCCGGGAAATGTCAGAGAGCTTGAAAATATTATTGAAAGAGCTGTTGTAATTTCGGAAGAGCCGGTTCTGGCGCCTGAAAATTTTCCTTTAGAAACAGGAAGTAATGCGGCTGAAAAAGCGTATAAAGTTTGTGAAGGATATTCGATAAAAGCGGAAGAGGCCATTTTGGAAAAAAGGCTGATCGAAAAAGCTCTTACGGCAACAGGAGGAAACCGTACCAAAGCTTCTCATCTTCTTGAGATAAGCCACCCATCCCTTTTAAGTAAAATAAAGGCTTATGATATAAAGCTGTAATCCGGGAGTTTGCAATAATTCACGGGGTTTCCGCTCAAGGAATATTCGAATCGAAACTGCGAGCGTTGGCCCTGTTGTTTACGGTAGTAATATTCAATCTTAACATCAACTTGCTAATACCATGTTATTACAAGGGTTTAGCAAGTTGATTTGTAAAAATCATATTTATTGGAATCGAGTATTCCCCATCCTATTTATTGATCTTATCCCGTAATTTCCCCGAACACTTGAAAGTAACTACTTTTCTTTCCCTGAGTATTAAATCCGAACCTGTTGCCGGATTTCTGCCTCTGCGCTGATTCTTTTTCTTTACGCAGAATTTCCCGAATCCGGAAATCAGAACATCGTCGCTCTTTTCGAGATTGTTTTTGATTATCATCAAAAGAGACTCGATGATTTCGACCGACTTTTTCTTGGTAAAGCCGAGTTCATGTACCTTAGCAACAATGTCATTTTTAGTTAACGCCATGGCACCTCCTAATAAACATATTTCCTTGCAGATGGATGTAAATTGAGTTCCTAACAAAAATCCTTTACAAAATAAAGCCCGAGGGGCATTTTTCTTATTCTTCCTGTACAGAATCAGTTGCTTCGTGAGGCAAAGAACTTTCTATTTTTTCAATTATATTATCTATTTTTATTAATATCTCGTCCAGTTCAGCTTTTATTTTTAAATCTTCTTCCGAATCGTTCATTTAATGCCTGCCTTGATTGCTGCAAATCAACCCGCCAGAGGCTGAAATTAAAGAGGGTATGTACCATGATTGTAAATATGGTTGAAATAATATTCGTGGTATTCGATTTTTTCGAATATCTTTGCACTGATTCTGTCATCGGTTTGAATATTATTGACAAGATTCTTAATCCACAGGTCTTTGGCATATTCGTAAAGAACTTTTTTCAGTGTTTCAGGATATCCGGTTATTTCCCTGTTATTCTGAAGAAACAGTTCTGTTG
This sequence comes from Desulfobacteraceae bacterium, assembly GCA_003818505.1. GTDB lineage: Bacteria > Desulfobacterota > Desulfobacteria > Desulfobacterales > RPRI01 > RPRI01. The sequence goes on from RPRI01000126.1 coordinate 2,603, forward strand.
AATACATGACTCTTTTTATATTCCGAATATATTCGGTATCGTCATGATTCGATTCTATAAAAAGCTGAAAAAGGCCTTCAATTATACTCTTTGCAGTACCCTCAACAGCGTCTATACAGTTCATTGCATTTCCAAAATAACCGGTATGATTCCGGTATAAAAATAAATATTTCGCTCACCGGAAAGAACAATTTAATATATCATAAAACCATGTAAGTATTTAAAATATACGGATATTGAGAGTATGTCAAGAAATTAAAGAAAGAAAATATAATATAAAAATAACAGACTTACGAATCTATTGTCAATAGTATAATATGTATAATTATAATATGTTATTATATACATGCGAATGTGCATCAATTAAATCGACTCACAAATTGTCAAAAATATTATTTACTGCTGATCCGGTGTGTACGAATAATTATTGATCATTTATCTGTTTTTGCCGGTATTTGTTCGCCTGTTTTAATTAAGTGGTATAATAAAAATTTTGCACAATTAAGTATATAAAGCTGACAACCTAAGCTGTACGCAGCGTCACGCCAGGGATGAATTCTACCGCAAGGCATAGAATCTGTTCTTAATTCACTATCTGACCATGCTTCAACAAGCAGAATTAGCAGGTGGGTTCTGTTCAGAAAGTGCCATGTTTCCCAATTCCCTGAGAAAACAACTTCACACCATTCTGCAACTCACCTCCTGCAAGCACCTCCATGCCCAGTCTGAATTCCAGTTCCATTGCCTCATCAATCGGCAAATCAAATCCGAGGTATACTGCCAGGCGGTCGCTGAGTATGCATGCCTGGGGGAAAGCAGTAATCCTTGCGGCTAATTTTTCAGCTTCCTCTCTGGCTTTTCCCCGATCAACAAGCCGGTTGGCAAGTCCCATGGCCAAAGCTTCTTCACCGCTTACAGAACGTCCTGTAAGAATCATATCCAATGCACGGCTTATGCCGATTAACCTGGGGAGGCGCTGTGTTCCGCCATCTATTAGGGGGACGCCGAAGCGTCTGCAAAATACACCAAGAACAGCGTCCCGCTCAACGACCCGCAGATCACACCAGCAGGCCAGTTCCAATCCCCCTGCTACAGCATAACCCGATATGGCAGCGATTATGGGCTTGGATGTTTTCATCCGGCTTGGACCCATTGGGCCCGGCTTTGACATGTCCGGATTCAGTCTGTTGACTTCATTCAAATCATTCCGTGATATGGCTTTTAGATCTGCTCCGGCGCAAAAATTTCCACCCTCACCCCACAAGACAGCCGAAAGCAGGCTGTCATCCAGTTCAAAATCTTCGAAGGCCATGACGAGCTGTTCCGCGGTTTCCCTGTCTACAGCATTTCTGCTGTCCGGTCTGTTTATTATGATAGTGCAGATAGCCCCCTTCTTTTCAACCAGAATATTCATGACCGTATCCTCCGTTCATTCAAGATTGCAAACCCCAACGTGGCGAATGTAAGTTATTCAGAATTCTTGCAGCAGGCAGTGGAGAATGTGCTCGCTGTTTCGGTTCAAACCAATTTAAGAAATCAGATATGATATACCCGCAAGCTATTTATAGCATTCTCAATCCGTAATAATCCTGAATTTAAAAAACCCGGTAAATATACCTTGTTTACGGGTTCTTATTGAGAGTATAATATTGCCCGGTGCTTATAAAGGATAAACATCAGGATAACAAAAATAAAAACGGGTTACAGCTAATATCTGTAACCCTTTGAATTTACTGGAGCCGACGGGCGGAATCGAACCGCCTACCTGCTGATTACGAATCAGCTGCTCTACCGTGTGAGCTACGTCGGCTTTTTTTGTGGGAAATAGGTACTTTGTTTATGTGCCAAAATCAAGATAAAAATCATTCCTTCAATTCGCTTTTCAAACTCATTTCAGAAAGTGAAAAAGGTGCTGATATTGTCGGATTAACCGGCTCCGAAAAGGCATATATTTTATTCAGATATTATGAAAAATGCAGGCTGCCGATGCTGGTAATTGTCCATTCGATGAAAGAGGCGGATCGGTTTGAACGGGATCTGAAATTTTTTTCATCAGTCTGTGAATTTCCAGTAATGGTTTTTCCCCATTATAACAGCTCTCCGGTGAAATCCGTTTTCTATCAGAACGAAATCGTATCAACCCGCATAAATACGCTGTACAAAATCGCCGGGAGTGAGACTCCTCCTATAGTAATAACGACTCCCGGCGCATTGCTCCGGAAACTTATTCCGAAACAGGAGCTTTTCGGATTTGCCGAACTTGTGATGGCGGGAGAGGAGATAGACAGGCAGCTTTTAATTGAAAAGCTGGTTTCCGGAGGTTATACGCGATCTCTGATAGTTGAAGAGCCCGGAGATTATTGCATAAGAGGAGGCATACTGGATATTTTTACTCCTTTTTATCCGGATCCTTTGAGAATAGAGCTTTCCGGCGATACCGTGGAATCGATAAGATTTTTTTCGGCATCGAGTCAGAGAACTATAAAATCAGTCTATGAGGCTGTGATTATTCCTGCCAAAGAAGTGATATTTAAGAATGAAGACTTAAACGATATTATCGGACGGATAAGGGAGCAGGCAGTCGCTCTTGAAATGCCGGTTACAATTGTGCGCGTACTGATAGATAAAATAAAAAGAGAGTGTATGCTTCCGGATATTGAAAACCTGATTTCGCTGGTTTATTCAAAACCGGGTTCTCTTTTCGATTACCTTCCGGAAAAAACTCTTTTTGTAATCGATGAACCGGAGGAACTTGGAAAATCGGCACTTGATATGCTGGAACAGGAGACAAAAAATTATCTGTCTGCCCGCGATCACAGAAGGCTCTGTGTTGAACCGGAACACATCTATATTTCATGGGAAAAAGCAACAGAATCTATCCAAATGAAAAAGCATTTGAATTTCAAAGCGATAGATTTGTATCGCGGAGATGAAAAGAAAGACTGTACGGTTAAATGCAATAATTTTATCAAAACCAACGATCAGATAGTTCAGAACCTCGGAGAGAGCATTCAAAAAGAAAATCATCTTACCCCTCTTTCCGACTGGATCATCGAAAAAATAGGTTTACGCTGCGCTGTCATGCTTGTCTGCAGCACCAGATCCCAGTCCGAACGAATCAAATCTCTTCTTTTACCATACGGAATACAAATGGAGGCAAAGGAAAGATTTCCGGGGATTTATGATATCAAAAGCGGCGTATATGTTTGCCTCGGAACCATCTCTTCAGGATTTGTATGGCCGGAAGAATCATTGGCGATAATAACGGAAGATGAAATATTCGGCGCAAAACACCATAGGAAAAAACCGTTGTCCGGGAAAACGGTTTCCAGGCTGCTTTCTTTTGAAGATTTAAAGAAAGGGGATCTTGTAGTTCATAATGAGCACGGAATAGGACAGTATGAAGGACTTGTAAAGCTGAAACTTAACGGCTCGACAAATGATTTTCTCCTGATTGTATACAGGGACGACGACAGGCTCTATCTTCCTGTTGAAAAAATGAACATTGTCAACAAATACATGGGAGTTGACGGTATAGAACCTGTTCTTGATAAAATGGGGGGAAAGTCATGGGAGAGGGTAAAAGAACGTGTTAAGAAATCAGCTGAAAAGATTGCCGGTGAACTGCTTGAACTGTATGCATTGAGAAAAATCGGAGAAGGTTTTGCGTATGGGAAGCCGGACTCTTATTTTAAGGATTTCGAGGCCGGCTTCGCTTATGAGGAGACCTCTGACCAGCTTCGTGCAATAGAAGAAGTTTTAAGTGACATGGAAGATAAAGTTCCTATGGACAGGCTGGTATGCGGAGATGTGGGTTACGGCAAGACGGAAGTGGCCCTTAGAGCTTCATTTCTAGCCGTCAATTGCGGCAAGCAGGTTGCAGTGCTTGTTCCGACCACTGTTCTTGCGGAGCAGCATTATTCCGTATTTAACGAGCGTTTTAAAAGATACCCTGTAGAAATTGCGTGTCTCAGCAGATTCAGACCCGCAAAAGCCCAGAAAACAATAATATCCGGTCTATCATCCGGGAAAATAGATATTGTCATAGGAACACACAGGCTTTTGCAAAAAGATGTTGTATTCAAGGACCTGGGACTTGTTGTGCTTGACGAGGAACAGCGCTTCGGTGTCAAACACAAGGAGAAACTGAAAAATTTGAGAAATACAGTTGATGTTCTTGCCTTGACTGCTACACCGATTCCCAGAACATTGCATATGTCTCTCATGGGTATCCGTGATATCAGCATCATTTCCACCCCGCCAGAGCATCGCCAGTCGATAATAACATATGTCTCGGAATTCGATGAAGCTGTGGTCGCCGAAGCGATAAGAAAAGAGCTTGGCAGGAAAGGGCAGATCTTTTTTGTTCATAATAATATTTATACGATAGAGGCGATTGAGCAGAAGCTGCAGGATCTTGTTCCGGAGGTAAAAACAGGCATTGCTCACGGAAGGCTTAATGAGGATGAGCTTGAGAGCGTTATGTATAAATTTATGAAAAGAGAAATAGATATGCTCGTTTGTACAACAATCATCGAATCCGGCCTTGATATTCCTTCTGCAAATACAATTTTGATAAACAGGGCGGATAAATTCGGACTGGCTCAGATTTACCAGTTGCGCGGAAGGGTCGGAAGGGCTGATGAACAGGCATACGCATACCTTTTTGTACCAAAAGACAGTATTCTCGGGAAGGATGCCCAGAAGCGTTTGAAAGTACTTATGGAGCACAGTGATCTCGGTTCCGGATTCCAGATTGCAATGAGTGATTTGAGAATCAGGGGAGGAGGAACGATCCTCGGAGCTTCACAGTCCGGACATATTGCTGCCGTTGGATATGAGATGTTTCTGAAACTTATGGAAAACGCAATATCTGAGCTTAAAGGCGAACCTGTTGAGGTTAGTCTTGATACAGAGATAAATATTCCGATATCGGCGTTTCTTCCTGAATCATATATGTCCGATATTGATCAGAGGCTCACTTCATACAGACGTCTTGCGAGAATGACGGAACTTTCCGAGATAGCGGATTTTAAAAAGGAACTTACTGACAGGTTCGGGGCGTTGCCGGAAGAGGCAACCAATCTATTATTGAAAGTCATGCTCAAAATATTATCGCAAAAATCAGGAGTAAAATTTCTTGAACTGAAGGACCGGCAGCTTTTACTGCATTTTGCAGGAGATGAATATATTAAGAATCCTTCGGGAATAATTGACATGGTTATTTCAAATAAAGAGAGGTTTGAGTTAACGCCCGGGCACGTCCTGAAAATAAGGCTTCCAAAACAGAGTATTGCCGGGCATATTGTTCAGGCTAAAAACATCTTGAAAGAAATTGCCCAACGTGTTAACGGCTAAACAATTTTAATAAAAAATATTATTAAATTCAGATTATTATATTTTAGGGAGCATCTCCGAAATAATTGTTGATTTATGATTCAAAGGTTCTATGGTTCGTCTGACATAAAGTGAAGCATCAGCGCTCAATATTTAGAAATTATAAAGAATTAAAGGTTTGATAAAACTCATATCAAACATGTCCAAGGATTTATAAAGCAAGAAAAACATTTCCCAAAAATGTGGACTTTGGTTTGACCTCCCAAATGAGAAGAGCGGTCCTGTCTATCACGAGCATCTTGTGGATGGGCTCGGGAGAAAGGCCATTGAAATCTCGAATCCCGGACGCATTTCTTCCGACTTATTGGGGAAAGAATCTTTTATTGTAATAATGATACTTATCATTAAAAATAAACGTTGCGGAAACGCAGCTTTTTGTGTGAAAATATTTGCGGGATATGCTTTATTGGCTATATTTGTGCTGTCGGGATGTTCCGGAACCGAATCTGTCCAGAGCGATGAATACCTGATTAGAATCGACGGAAACGTTGTGACTGTGCTTGATTTCCAAAGAGCATTAGAAACTGCAAAGTCTGCTTATCCGCATAATATAATAAATGAAGCCCCTGTTTACCGCGAAGTGAAGCAGCAGCTTTTGAATCAGATAATAGAGGAGCTGATTGTTGTTCAAAGAGCAAAGGAACTAAATATAACGGTTACGGATCAAGAACTTGGGGATGTGGTTGGGAAAATAAAAGGTGATTATCCTGAAGATGAATTTGAGCAGATGCTCCTTGAATATGCCATTTCTTACAAGCTGTGGGAGAAGGGATTAAGAACCCGTTTGCTAATGGAAAAAGTCATAACGGAAGATCTGAAAAATAATATAGAGGTGACACCTGATGATCTGTCAAAATATTATAGTGAAAATCATAAAGACAATTATGGGTATTTATCAAATAAACCGGCCACTGAAATAGCTGTAAAAAATCTCCGAAATGCAAAAGCTGAATTGGCGTATAAGATATGGATCACAGAACTGCAACAGAAATATAAAATTGAAATAAACAAGAAACAATGGGAGAAAATAATATCGTAGTCAAAATAAGGAGTTATATTCCAATATTCATGTATAAAAAAATTATATTATTTTCTATTTTAGCATTCTTTTCAGGAGTTCATGTATCTGTCGGATTATGCGGTGCTGAGGTTGTAGACAGGGTTGTGGCCGTGGTCAATGAGGATATAGTTTCGCTTTCAGAGCTGACGAAAGCGGTTCAGCCTTATGCCGATAAAATCAAATCGCTTGGCTATTCACTTGAAAAAGAGCGGGAAATGCTTTTTAGGGTGCGCGAAGATATGCTTGAACAGATTATCAACCGGAAACTTACTGATCAGGAGAGCAAAAAACACAGGCTTTCGGTGAGTGAAAAGGAGATTGATAATGCTCTTGAGCGATTTAAAGAGGCCAATCACTACACGGATGAAGATTTAAGAAGCGCCCTGCTCAAAGACAACGTATCGATGGAAGAGTATCGTGATAAGATCAAGGAAAATATATTAAGGTCAAAACTTCTCAATATTGCAGTTAAATCAAAAATTGTTATAACGAGGGATGATACAAAATCATATTATGAAAACCATAAGGAGATGTATCAGGGTGAAAAACTGTATCATCTTCAGAACATTGTAAAGAAAGCCGGTTACAGCCTATCTGCTGATGATGGAAAAGCAATTTTCTTTATAATGGAAGAGATTTACACCAGATTAAAGAGCGGGCAGCCTTTTGATAAAGTCAGCCGGGATTACTCCGAGATTTCATATGATATCAGAAATTATGATTTGGGGGAATTTAAGTTAGGCGAATTGTCCCAGCAAGTACAGGATGCGATAAAAGGGCTTAATGCAGGTGAATGCACAAAAGTACTTGAAACTGAAATAGGATATCAGATCATTTATATACAAAAGATTGAGGAAAAGCCCGGCAGATCTTTTGATGAAGCCGCTCCTGAGATTGAGGAAATTCTTTTCAGAGAAGTAGTGGACAATAAATTTATGTCGTGGATAAATGAACTGAGAAAGAAATCACATATAAAAATCATCAAGTAAAGATTTTTTACAAAGTTATAATTAACAAATGGACTCGTAAAAAGTATAAATATGCTCACTAAATCCCGATAAACAGAAAATCGTTCGCATACTGCTTATTGCGAAAGAGTCATCAATCTCAGGAAAATTGATTTGGATATGTTACCCGGAAAAAATTCATTTTCATTTGGACGATATCTTCAAACTTTCAGAATCGAAAGCGGAAAGAGTATGGAGGATGTGTCGAAGGAAACGAAGATTGGCATTCAATATCTTACTGCGATAGAGAATGAACAACTCGACAGGCTTCCTCAGGAGGTTTTCGTCAAGGGTTTTTTAAGATCTTATTCCCGTGCAGTCAATGCAGACGGAAATGAGGCTGTGCGCCGTTATCTTGCATGTACAGGAGCTTTAGGAAATACGGCTAAACCTGAAAATGAATTGAAGAAGACCGATTTTCGGTTTTGGAAAAGAATTTTTATGCTTTCCGGGATTTTTTTATTCATAATTATAATATCGGTTTCATCGGTCTCATTTATTTATGAACCTGAATCCGGAAAGAGGACAGACAGAGCGGGGAAGACGGACAAGCTCGCTTCGCTTGTGAAAGAAAGCGGAAATACCGATAAGGGATTGGAAGACAAAGCGAAAATTGAACATACGGATTCAGGCAAGATAGGGGAAGAATTATCTTTGGAAATATCGGCTGTAAAAGATACCTGGATGAAGGTGATAATTGACGGGCAGAATCCCAGAGAATATTTGTTAAACAGCGGTGATTTGCTGGAATTGAAAGCGTCGAAAGGCTATAATCTGCTTGTGGGAGATGCCGGTGCAATCAGATTAAATATCAACGGGCGTCCATTGGAAATTCCAAGAGAAAGCGGCCGCGCTGCAAACATTCAAATTCCCTGATGAGAAGGATAGGTACCGAACCAGCGCGCGCATTACCAGCCAGTTGCGGCGGGGAGCTAAGATATATGTTTTATTCTTTTCATCAATTCCGGGATATGAGTAAATGCCTAACTTTATATCTCCTGCCATAGTTCTTCGGCGCATTGATTATGGTGACTATGATCTTATTTTGACTTTTTTTACGTTGAAAATTGGTAAAATATCGGCCATTGCAAAATCTGCGAAAAAGAGTACGAAGCGGTTCGGGGGAATCCTTGAATTATTCTCAGTTTTAGAAGTAGTTTGCAGTTCCAGAATGGACAGAGATCTTATGATTCTTCAGGAAGCTGATCTTATAAATTCCTTTTCCGGGATAAGGGCGGATTTAAATAAAACCGCATATGCGAGTTACTTCGCCGAAATGGTAAATGAATGGACAGAACTAGGCGCAAAACAGGAAGAACTTTATTTTTTGCTTTGCCATGTTCTTAAACAGATTGATACCGGATGTATTTCTGATGAAATATCGGGCATATTATTCCTGATACGGTTTGCCTCGATCGCGGGGATACGCCCGAATTTATTGAAGTGCAGTATATGCAGTCTTGAAATAGACAAGATAAAAGAGGAACGCATCATATTTGATTTTTCAAGAAGTGGAATTATATGCCCAAAATGTGCCGGCGGCAAGTCTGCAGGCCGGCTTTCTCTTTCAAAAGGAACCATCAAGCAGCTTCTATGGGTTGAAAACGGAGGACTGATAAAGGCAGGTAAAATGAAATTTACTCCCCTCGCAATAAAAGAAGGGCTCGATTTGTTGGAGGCATTTACCGCTTATCATCTCGGAAAAGAGATGCAGAGCCTGAAATTTTTGAAACAGATAAGGAAGGAATAAAAACACTCTCAATATTGAAGGTTCGGCTGAAAATCGGTCTGAAAGGCATTCTTCATGGTCAGTTATATAGCGGATAATGTAAAAGATATTCTCAAACGCGGATTTATTGAAGCTTCGGCACCATGCCGTATTGATATGGGGGGGACTCTCGATATAAGCACATTCTATTATCCACTGATGCATCTCAATCCGTGTACTTTTAATATCGCAATTAATTTAAGAACCAGGGTGTCCCTACTCCCGTTTGAAAAAAAAATGATCAGGATTTCTTCACGAGGTTTTAGAAGTGCAGTATTCCCACTTGGGAATGCTCCGTTTAACCATCCACTCGGGCTTATGTTCGCGATCGCATCATTTTTCAGGGCAGAAGGCATCCATATTGTCATTGATTCGTCATCTCCGCCAAGAAGCGCTTTAGGCGGATCATCGGCTGCAGCGATTGCACTGATTGCCGCATTTTCAAAATCTTTTGAAATAGCCGGTGAAAAGCCTCTTTCAAGACGTCAAATGGTCCTTATTGCTCACGCAATCGAACAGAGTGTAGCGGGTGTTCCATGCGGGTTGCAGGATCAGCTTGCGGCGGCTTTCGGAGGAGTGAATGCCTGGTATTGGAGAGATGAAACACAAGGTTCTTATTTTGTAAAAAAGAGCGTTCTTAAGAAGGAATTTGCAGGAGATTTTGAAAAAAACCTTATACTGGCGTACTGCGGTATTCCACACGAATCAAAAAACATCAACAGCAGATGGGTCAATCGCTTTGTTTCCGGAAAAGACCGCAGTCTCTGGGATGATATAGTGATATGCACCGGTAATTTTATTGAGGCTGTATCAAAACGCGATTTTAAGAACGCAGCGGTTTTTATGAATGAAGAGACAGCAATAAGAAGGAAGATTACGCCTGATGTTCTGGATAGAGTCGGGCGCAGGCTTATAATGTCGGCCATAAAAAATAACTGCGGAGCCAGATTCACAGGAGCAGGAGGAGGAGGCTGTATCTGGGCGATTGGTGAAGCCGATAATATTGATAAATTGAAAAGAAAATGGGAGCTTATCCTTTTGAAAAGAAAAGGAGCTGGCCTGATTAAGGTTAAGCCGGATTACAGAGGTGTATCGGCAAGAAAAAGACAGGATTACCTCCAAAAGAGTTGGTGATTTTATTAGGATTCAAGGGTTCAAGGATTCAAGTGAAAGGGAAGCCAGTCAGAACTTAAAAAGAGATATCGGGGAGGTTGAGAGGATGCTGAAATCTCTAATAAGATCATTAAATAACAAATCCTTGAGCCCTTGAATCCTCGAATTCCGGACCCCTTTCTCCCACCTGAAAATTGGGAGAAGAACCAAATTACATTACATGAGGTATGAAATATGAATTTCCAAGATGTGATTCTGACTTTACAGAAGTACTGGGCTCGCAGGGGATGCGTTCTGGCCCAATCTTACGATATGGAGGTCGGTGCAGGAACTTTTCATCCTGTAACCCTGCTGAAGGCATTGGGCCCGGAACCGTGGAATGTTGCCTATGTTCAGCCTTCAAGACGGCCCACAGACGGACGGTATGGTGAAAATCCTAACAGGCTTCAGCATTATTACCAGTATCAGGTAATTCTTAAGCCATCTCCCACTGATGTTCAGCGGCAGTATCTTATGAGTTTAAAGGCTTTGGGCATAAACCCCCTTGAACACGATATAAGGTTTGTAGAAGATGACTGGGAATCACCGACACTGGGAGCTTCCGGTCTCGGATGGGAGGTGTGGCTGGATGGAATGGAGATAACGCAGTTTACCTATTTTCAGCTTGCCGGAAGCATAGAGCTTCACCCGATCTCGGTTGAGATAACTTACGGTCTTGAACGTATAGCAATGTACCTTCAGGGTGTCGATAATGTATATGACCTTAAGTGGAATGATATTATTACTTACGGAGATGTATACCATCAGCAGGAGGTTGAGCAGTCGACTTACAATTTTGAAAAAGCCGATATTATTTCACTGCTCGATCTTTTCACAAAATACGAGGCCGAGTCCTTGAGGATAATAAATGAATCGCTTGTGATTCCAGCCTATGAATACTGCTTGAAGTGTTCGCATACCTTCAATCTTCTTGATGCCCGTGGTGCTATCAGTGTTACCGAGAGAACCGGTTACATAGCGAGGATCAGGAATCTTGCGCGGGCCTGTGCTGAAGGTTATTTGAAGCAGCGTGAAGCCATGGGCTTTCCACTATTAAAAAAGAATAAGGAGAGGTAAGAGTATAAATATCTGATTCCGATAAACGGTACTTTTTTCAGTACACCCTTGAGGGGTAGAAAAATGCAGGAAATAATATCTACCTTACTAAAGCCTGTATGCCGAAACTGAGTACTCGGGAGCCGTTACGGAATAGCTATTACTGTCTGTACTGTTTTGTTATGGCTCCTCATGCTGTTTCTATTATTTAAATGTTACGGTTATTTTATTTCTACTGCTTATCAGGTGTGTCTTGTGTTGATAATAAACTGAGGTGAATATGGAGACTCTATTACTTGAAATAGGCACGGAAGAAATTCCTGCCGGTTATATTGAACCTGCGTTGAATGCGCTGTCGGCGATTCTTTTACGGAAACTGGAAGAAGAGAGAATTGAACACGAAGAAGCAAAGATTTTTGGAACACCCAGAAGGCTTTCGATTATGGTTACAGGTGTTGCAACAAAACAGGCACCGCTGACCACAGAGGTTACAGGCCCGCCTGAAAAAGCAGGTTTTGACGAAGCCGGGCAGCTGACTGTTGCAGGAAGAAAATTTGCCGAGAAGATGGGTATTCCCGTTAATTTGATCCGGATTAAACAGACCGGTAAAGGATCATATCTCTGTGCGGTTAAAACGGATCCGGGGCTTGAAAGCAAAGCCGTTTTTATAAAGATTCTACCACAGGTTATTGCCGCGATTCCTTTTCCGAAAGTCATGAAATGGTCGGATCTGGATGTGAGATTCGCAAGACCTGTTCATTCGATTTTAGCCCTTTTCGGCAGGCAGATTATATCTTTTGAGCTGGGCAATATAAAAAGCGGGAGGCATACTTTTGGACATCGTTTCTTGCATTCAGGAAAGATCAGGATTTCCCATCCAGAGGAATATGTCAAAAAGCTGAGATCAGCCAGCGTTCTAGTGGATATTGACGAGCGGAAAAACGATATTGAAAATAATATCTATGCGATTGCATCCAAGCTTGACGGTAAAATCCTGCAGGATAACGATCTTCTGAACGTAGTTGCGAATTTAGTTGAATATCCGGTTCCGGTTGCAGGGATATTTGATAAAGGATATCTTGAGGTACCCGATGAGATCCTCATAAA
>RPRI01000127.1 GCA_003818505.1 Desulfobacteraceae bacterium
AAGAATGCGGCAGTTGTGCTGGACAAGGAAATACCCATAGGCGACCGCAAAAATACCGTCTTCATGAGCACCCTGATCACGTACGGGCGCGGAAAGGGGCTTGTAACAGGCACAGGAATGCACACGCAAATAGGCCTTATTGCGGAGATGCTTCAGTCCTACGAGAACGAGGACACTCCTCTCCAGCAGAAACTGCAGGATATGGGGAAAATTCTCGGAACTGTCTGTCTCGCCATCTGCGGAATAGTATTCATATACGGACTCTTTCGGGATACTCATCTGTCGAGCATCATGGACACCGGCTTCTTCAACTACCTTTCTGCCGAAAAGAAAGATATCATCAACCTTTTCATGACCGCAGTCAGTCTTGCCATTGCAGCCGTCCCTGAGGGTCTCCCGGCTATAGTGACCATCTGCCTCGCCCTCGGGATGCAGCAGATGATCAAGCGCCACGCACTGATCCGCAAGCTTCCCGCCGTTGAAACATTGGGATGCACCACGGTGATATGTTCAGATAAAACGGGGACGCTTACGCAAAACAAGATGACCGTCCTTCAGGGATGGGTAAAGGAAAAGAGATTCCGCGTGACTGGAGAAGGCTATATCCCCAACGGAGAGTTCTCTCTGGACGGCAATTCCTTTGATCCCACAAAGGACCCGGATTTTGCAATGCTCCTGCAAGGCGCATTACTGTGCAACGATGCCAATCTCGATGAGGTGGTTGGTGACTCTGGCGAGCGCTTATGGCGGATTATCGGGGACCCCACGGAAGGCGCCATGGTTGTTGCCGCGGCAAAAGGAGGCTTCCGACGCACAGAGACGGAAAAGGCTTTCCCGAGAATACAGGAAATCCCTTTCGATTCGGACAGAAAGCGGATGACCACAATCCACCGTCACGAAGAGATTAATGACAGTATTTCACCGGCAGGCTCCGGATATCCGCCTTTCATTGCTTTTGTCAAGGGTGCGCCTGACGTAGTTCTGGATCTTTGCAGCGGTTTTCTGCAAAACGGACAGGCCGTTGCCCTGACCAAAGAAAAGCGTAAAGAAATCCTTGAACATAACCATGATATGGCAAGCAACGCCCTCAGGATACTGGGAGTGGCATACCGGCCCCTTAAAGATGTCCCCGAATGCTGCACCCCGGACAATATTGAAAAGGAGTTGATCTTCATAGGCCTTCTCGGAATGATTGACCCTCCAAGGCCTGAAGTAGTGGAATCGCTTAAAGTGGCCGCCGGTGCCGGGTTGAAGACCGTAATGGTAACAGGTGATTACAGGGACACCGCCGAAGCCATTGCCGGTGAGATTGGCCTCCTGACACCCCGCGGTCTGGTTCTGACCGGGGCAGAGCTCGACACGATGAGTGAAGCTCAACTTGCCGATATGGCCGATAATGTTGATGTATGCTGCCGCGTTTCACCGGCGCACAAGACCATGATCGTGGACGCCTTTAAAGCCCGCGGCCACATAGTGGCAATGACCGGCGACGGTGTTAATGACGCACCTGCCCTCAAGCGGGCAAATATCGGAGTTGCAATGGGCATCTCCGGAACAGACGTATCCAAGGAAGCGGCGGATATGGTTCTTACGGACGACAATTTTGCCAGCATCGTATCAGCCATCGAACAGGGCAGAATCATCTACTCCAATATCAGAAAGTTCGTCTTCTTTCTTCTGGCCTGCAACGTCGGGGAGATCCTGATAGTCTTCGGCGCTATGCTGCTGGGAATGCCCATTCCACTGAAACCTATCCAGCTTTTATGGTTGAACCTGGTTTCGGATGGCGCCCCGGCTCTTGCCCTGGGAATGGAAAAAGGTGAACCTGATACCATGAAGCAACCGCCGAGGCCGCCGAAAGAACCTGTCATCAATACAGACATGGCGATCGGCGTTTCAGTGGTGGCCGTTGTCGATGCCATCGCCATTCTGCTGGTTTTCTATCTCGGCATACTGCGTTATCCAGGTCATGTCGAGGCTGCCCAGACAATAGCCTTTGTGACCCTGTGCACATCTGAATTGTTAAGGGCCTTTACCGCCCGCTCAGAGCACCATAGCGTTTTCTCTCTCGGTGTTTTCTCCAACCGCTGGATGGTCTGGGCGACGGGAATTTCCTTTATTCTCGTTCTGCTTGTGATTTATGTGCCGTTTCTGAGACCTTTCTTTGACACCATACCCCTGACTCCGGGTGACTGGCTGTTAATGACGCCGTTTTTCTTCGCATCACCGATAGCCATGGAACTGGTTAAGATCTATATCAGGCAAAGGAAAACGGGGATGGTGTCGGCATAAATATATAAATAATCTCTTCGGATAATATTTTCGGGATCATCTCCAAATTAGTTGGTGATCTCATAGGATTAGAGGGTTCAAGGGGTCAAGGGGTTAAGTGACACGAGGTGACACAGAGTGAAGCGTAAGCGCTAACCATAAGCGCTCAATGCTGAAAAATCATAAAGGTTTAATGGTTTGGCAAAAATCCTATCAGCTAAAATCATTAAAAACAAACTCTTGAACCCTTGAATCCTCGAACCCTGGCCCCCTTTTCCTCAAATATGGGTCAAGTTATCAGGTTTTGTATCCGCACCATAAAATCGCCGATATTGCCGCCGTATTCAGGAGAACCTTCAATTGACAGGTATCCTTTTTTTACCGCAGCCACCATGTCTACCTGATTCATAACGATTGGAAACGCACCTTCAACCCCGTTGAATTTCATATGTACAAACGGCCGCCTTTTTGTATAAACACCTCTTCCGGCCTTTGTCTTTCCGGCTTTAACCCTGAGATAAGCGGCAATATCCCTGTCAACGGTTATCTGATAAATCCTTTCGGGCTGTTTGCCGGTCCATCTGACCATTTCAGGATCTCCGCCTTTGTTATACTGACTCAGGGCGGTAGTTATCATGTAAAAAGTCATCTTTACTTTCAGCTTTCTTTTCTCCGGGTCCCTAGGGCTTGAATTCGGCATCAGGATTTTGAGGCCCAGGAGAAGACCGAATACTTTTACAAGGAGACCGACTTTTGAAATTCCTTTTATTCCAGGGATTACCGGTTTCCCGGCAAAAAAACCGTTCATCTTTGCTATAGTTTTAAAAGCAAAGGTAATGTCCGGGTCGGCGCAAAGACCCTGTTCCACACCGAAGGCGCCTTTGTCAAAAACAAGACAGGCTCCTGTTTTATTTTCGTCCGTCCCCGCGGTAAACTGCACTTTCGCACGGACATCTGCAAACTTCTTTTTTATTACAGGGTCATCTTCAAGAAGAACCTTTATAACCGGTAATACGGCTCTAAGAAAAATCCTTGCGGCAAGCAGTTCTTTTTCGGTTGCCATTTTAAATCTCATCCTCCCAGTCTTCGTCTTCCTCGAAGTCTTTTCCCATGATTTCTCTTACCTTTTCTATTATCCCGTCCGTATCAAGCTTGTAGTGCGAATAAAGATCCTCGGGATATCCTACTTCGCAGTAACAATCGGGGATACCGACTTTCGTGAAGGCGCATCCTTTTCCGCATGAGGCTATCACATCCGCAACAGCGCTCCCCAGTCCGCCGTGGATATTATGATCCTCAAAGGTTATGATTCTCCGAGTCTCCTCAACAGCTCTCCGCACGGCCCCCTCATCGAGCGGCTTTATTGTATGCATGTTGAGAACTCTGACGCTCAACCCGTCTTTTTCCTTTAAAAATCTTGCAGCCTCAAAAGCCTGAAGCACTGTTATACCGCAGCAGATAAGGGTGATGTCGGTGCCTTCGGCAATCTCAATCGCTTTTCCTATTTCAAAACCATAATCCTCTTTATCGTAAAATCTTGGTTCGAAACCCCTTCCGATTCTTATATATACCGGTCCAGGGTATTCCACGCATGCTTCGACGGCATTCGCCGTTTCTATCCCATCCGCTGGGACAATAACCGTCATGTTTGCAAAAGATCTCATGATCGCGATATCTTCGGTACAGTGATGCGTGGTGCCCGCAGCTCCAAACGATGTTCCTGCATGAGTCGCAATAATCTTGCAGTTTAAGTTCTGGTAGCAGATATCAGTCCGAACCTGTTCCGCGGCTCTCATGGCCGAAAAGGCGGCCATTGTGGAGACAAATGGAATAAGCCCCGACTTTGCAAGTCCCGCAGCTATTCCGAAAAGGTTCTGCTCGGCAATCCCCACATTGAAAAATCTTTCCGGGAACTTATCACCGAATCTTCCAATTTTAGTGGATTTCGCAAGATCAGCCGACAGTCCAACTATCTTTTCATGTTTTTCTCCCAGCCTGCACAATACCTCGCCATATATCTCGGCCTGAGTCATCGTATCGGCATCATATACAGTCCAGGTCAATCCTTCGGTCATAACATTCTCCTGTTCTGAGGCCTTTGCATAACACCCCCTTTTGCCCGATTACTGCGTCAGGCTCAAATTTCGGCACGGAGTGAAGCTTTCGCGCTATCCTCGAAAGACTTCAATGTATTCCTGCGGCTAAAATTATCGCCTTCCTTGTACTTGGACAAAATTGGGCGCTCTTCAAAGGTCTCGTTATGAATTGATGGTTTACCGTATAGTCAAACCCCGTACATCCTGTCGATAGAGCTCTTTGCTTTTTCTATCAGGTCAGAGTCAAGCCCCCCGTAATGCCACTTTACCTGGTTTTCCATGAAATCGACGCCTTTGCCCTTAACAGTATTTGCAATAATGATCACCGGAGCTTTATCTTCAGTTTTTGCATATTCTATCGCGTTCGAAAGATCCTTAAAGCTGTGGCCGTCAATCTCCTTTACGATCCACCCGAAAGCCTTCCACTTGTCGGAAAAAGGTTCAAGGCCCATGATATTTTCCGTAGTACCGTCTATCATCAGCCTGTTTCTGTCGACAAAAGTTATGAGATTTCTGATCTTGAAATGAGAAGCCGCCATTGCAGCTTCCCATACCGTACCTTCGTTGCATTCTCCGTCTCCAAGAATGCAGTATGTCAGCCAAGATTGTTTCTGCGCCCTTGCCCCGAGCGCAAGCCCGACAGCCATTGGAAGGCCATGCCCCAGAGAACCGGTAGACACATCAACTCCTTTCACCTTGTTCCCGTCAAGGTGCATTCCGAAAAGAGATTTGAATTTGTTGAATTCCTTAAGCAGTTCAAATTCGAAATACCCCTTTCTCGCAAGCACAGGCGCATATCCTACACCGCCGTGCCCCTTGCTCAATACGACTCTGTCTCTTGTTTCAAGCTGAGGTCGACCGGGATCAACATTTAAATATTTGAAATAAAGAATTACAAGTATCTCCACAACACTGAGAGCACCGCCTATATGGGCTCCGCCCGCCCATCCTGTCACATCGACAATATCTCTTCTTATCTTACGAGCCATCTTCTCAAGGTCTTTAATCTCGGATTCTGTTATCGGCACGGCAACACCTCCAGAACTCTTTGTAAGCTTTTTAGAACATCCGCTTTAAACCATGTTCAGGGGAAAAGCGGCTTAAACTCTTATCCATTTATGACTGCTCTGGTGAACAGGCTGTCAGCAGTTAGCTTGTAAGAGATATTCATGAACAACCATACAAAGCTTATAGCGCCTTTATTCAGACAATGCGCAGCAACTAACAGCCTTCAGCCGAAACGACCTGAGTACTTAAAATAATCTTATCTTACATTTGAAAGCAATAGTCAAGGCCATAAGGATTTTTTACCCTGTTAAGCAATATTATTTCTTGTATGATTTCATGATTTAAGATATCATATCTTTTAATAATTTTAGGACCATATTCAATAGAGTTTGCGGAAAAAAATTGGTTGAAGCTCCCCGCTGAAAGCAGTTGGGAATTCGTTCGCTGTTCAGGTTAAATTGAGCAGGGTGTGGGAAAGGCTAGGGAGAAGAGCCAAATATTACGATTCAGGGTTTATGGGCCGCTTTATAGTAATGATGCATTGGAGACAGCCCCGACCGGCATGAGTAAAAAAAATAAACTTATCATAATATTTTATAATCACCAGCTTCTGTTGTTCCTTTACAACAGAAAAGAAAATGGTAAAATTGTAGGAATTATCCCGTTCCCGGATGCATTATCGACTGACGGTTTATCAATCTCCATTCCTGCCGAAGCAAAAAAATTGAAAGAAATTATTCTCGTCCTGCCGGATTATGTGGCTGGAAATTCCATTTACCCCTTTACTTCAGAGAAAAGATCCATCGCCGAACCGTTCATTCGAAGAAAGCTTACAGAAACATTTCCGGCCAGCCCCGATATATCAGAGTTCTTTAATTTCTCTAACTTCAAGACAGCAATGGAGCCTGCCAGTATCTATGCCTTTTACCTGAAAGAATCTATAGCATTCCTTGTTTACAACCGATTGTCCGAAGCGGGCCTCCGCCCGGACCGCATCACAACTCCCGGATACATCTGGCAGGATAAGATTGCCAAAAATGCAGATCATGAGTCCGGCAAAAGTTTTTGTATAATCCACCCTCTGGTTGATGAATGCCAACTCTACTTTTACGTCAACGGAAACTTTCTCTTCTCCAGGACCATCAAGCTCCCCGGGCCATCTGAAGGCAATAAAGAGAAGCTCGACGCCCTGGCTTTTGAAATAAGCCAATCTCTTTATCTTTTTTCTCAGAAAGTAAAATCGGAAATAAGCACGTTCTACATTGTGCCGTCCACAGATATTGATGAAAAAGGCCTTTCCGAAAAAATAGGGAAAAATATCCAGAGCATCGTAACAGACAGTAAAGAAATCCTTACTGCCGGCAATAAAAATCTGATGCCCGGACCTTTTTCGGCCTTTTCACTGGCTGATATCGACTCGACAACCATACCTGCCATAAGCCACCGGGCGGTTGTTATGGAAAAATTCTGGCATACCGTTCAGCTCACCGGAATCATCACAGGCGTTTTAACTCTCATACTGCTTTGCGCCGAAACTGCTTATTTCAGCTATTGGTCAAATAGAAATATTCTGCCGAAAACAGCCTCAATGTCAAAAGATATTAATGACAACCGCATGATCGTCGGACATTATAATGAAATGCTCGATCTCGTAATGAACGAAAGAGAAAGACCCGACCCTGCTGATATAATTGCAGGCATCGCACTCAGCCTGCCTGAAAAAGTCACAGCCCGAGAACTGCTGTTCAATCTTGACGCCCCCTCTCAGGTCGTAATCAAGGGGATTGTAAGGGCCGATGGACCCGACAGCATAAAATTGACTCTTTCTGAAATGGTTGAAGGCCTGACCCTAAATCTTAAACCAAACCGTCCGCCCGTTATCGGGGATATCGGATTTGATATGGAGGGAAGCGCGGTGGATCAGTTAATTCAGGGCTACAAGTTTCACATCAAGGTGGATATGAAATGATGGACAGCTTGAGAAATAAATGGATCTTAACCGGTTTTCTCTGGTTCGCTGTTGTCGTGATTACATTTTATAATGCATCAGAGATCAAGCGGCTGAAAACAGCAAGAGAAGAGATGGAGTCTCTCCGGATGGATGAACAGTTCTGGCAGCAGCATTCGGAAAGTATTTCAGGCATTTCAGAAGAAGGCAACCGTCTGTTTCTTGACATAGAATCTGTTGATTTAGGGCTTTTAACGATCGACAATCTTGCCAAGAAACTTTCATCGGACCGGCACCTGCCGCCGATAACAATCAACAGGCAGCCAATAACTGCTTCAGACGGTCAGGTACCGGTTGATATTTCCTTTACAGGAAGCTTTGCAGATGCTTTCAGATGGTTTCAAACTCTTGACAATGAGATGCCTTTTCTTAAAGCCGTCAATCTGAAGATAAGCATCGATCCTGTTTCTAATATAACTGTAACAAACGGTTCCTTTTTTTTCAGGTACAGAATTATCCAGGGCGACGGCACACTTGAATCTTCAGGAGGCGCATGACGAGCAGCAGCAATTTCAAACGGCTTATTATTGACGCCTTTATAATGGCGGGCATTGTTACGGTCGTACTTAATGCCTATCTGCTGACCGATCTTTTCGGCCGTCCGATAGCAGAAAGATCGGAGGGTCTCAAACGGGCAAGCGCCAAGTGGCAACAGTTGACAGATTCAACAGTACCGGAAATAAACAATCTGTCGGAAAAACCGGATATGGATAAGATTATCTCCCATCTGGATCATTCTGCAAAAGCTGAAGTAAAACCGCAGGAACATAAAATAGGAGATGATATGCCGAAAGAGCCGGTAGAAAACGTGCTCCCGCGTCTGACAGGAATAATAAAGGTTTCGGGCTCCGGAAACCAACCTGAATTTATCGCCCTGATGGAAGGAAAGCAGCTGAATAAAAATGATAAGATCATGGATTTTACCGTAATAAATATAACTTCAGATGGAGTTTCCCTTGCCGGAAAAGGGGAAAACCGGTTCATACCGACGCCCAAAATATTTTTTTCAGTTAGTAAGTAAGAGTTTTTTTTTCTGCGATTTTTCAGCAGGGAATAATCTCTTAAACCCACTTACACCCCTCAAGGGGGTACTGAAAAGAATCCCGTTTATAGTGGTTGCAAGGAAAGTAGAACAAGTTGAAGCAGAATCGAGGTGACCATGTATTTTTTTTCTACCCAGTTAAAATATTTACCAGTGACGGCTCTTTGCATAACGTTCCTTTTGGCCGGGTGTGCCATCCAGGAGCCCAAACCGGTCACGACTCCATACCTGAACAATGTACAAAAGCCGTCTGCAATCCTGGACAGGGAAAAGACTGCCCTGCCTCCCGGCCCTCCGCCTTTTTTGGAAACATATGTTCCGGTTTCAAGGAATCTTGTAAAAGAGCCGAAACTTTTTTCACTTGTTTTTAACCAGGTAAGCCTTGGAATTGCCGTAAGCGCTGTTGTCGGCGAATCAGAACTGAACCTGGCCATAGATTCGGATGTAGATCTCTCCCGGCTTATTACTGTCCGGCTGAAAAATGTTACAATGGAAGAAGCCCTTGATATGATAGTAGAAAAAGGAGCCGGATATGCATGGGAAGTCCGGGACGGCACATTACATGTGCAACGATTTGAGGAACGTATCTATCAGATGGACTACCTCGACATGATAGGCGAAACAGATATTGATGTCGGCGGAGACATGCTTGCCTCCGGGGTTGAAGGCGCCGGTGTAAAGGGCAAATACCAGGTTACAGGCAAACGGGAAGCAAAAAGCACCAACATATGGGGCGGCATTGCTGCTGCTCTTGAGGGAATCAAATCTCCGGACGGAATTTTAAGACTCGATCCAAATGCCGGTATTATTTATATGGCGGATACTCCGGCTAAAATTGAAACGATGGTCAGAATTCTCGACTCTTTGTCCGAGGCCCTGCACAGACAGGTTTTTATTGAGGCACGGATACTTGAGGTCACTCTGAGCGATAACAGCAGTTACGGACTTGACTGGTCTAAAATGACAGTCGGTTTTTCTGCAGCCTCAGGCCAGTTCGGAGACATAGCTAAAAATTTGCCGGATGTTCTAAATATTGGCATTAACAGCGGAAGCACTTTGTTGCTGTCGAATCAGTCCCAGTTTATAGCCGTACTCGACTTTTTAAAAACGCAGGGGGATGTATCGGTTATCTCCAATCCCCATCTCTCGGTACTGAACAACCAGTCGGCTGTCCTCACAGTTGGCTACCAGTTCCCGTACGGCGACATTGAGAGCGTGGACAGGAATCAGGAGACCGGGGTGCTTACGATCGGAGCTACCATCAAGCGGGCCATTCTGGGATTGCAGCTCGGACTTACTCCGCAAATATCCAAAGACGGCA
The DNA here is from genome assembly GCA_003818505.1 of Desulfobacteraceae bacterium. GTDB lineage: Bacteria > Desulfobacterota > Desulfobacteria > Desulfobacterales > RPRI01 > RPRI01. The sequence goes on from RPRI01000127.1 coordinate 9,747, forward strand.
TTGTTACACTTCACATAGTGCCCACAATCACAAGGATACAGGGAACAGAACGCGTTGAGATCCCGACAGGAGCAACCACGGTACAGAACATCTCGAATCCGATCATCGACCTGCGTGAGCTTGCAACTACTGTACGGGTCAGGGAAGGCAATACAGTAGTGCTGGCAGGCCTTATAAGCCAGATACGGCAGATCAATGAGGAGGGACTTCCGATCTTGAGCAGCATTCCATATATAAAAAATTTTTTCAGGCACATGGAAAACGTTCATGAAAACAGGGAGCTGGTAATTTTCATCACACCTTACATCAAGAAAATCGGCCCGAAAGCAGGAGAATAAAGGATCAAGAAGACAGGAGACGGGAGTCAGAAGTCAGAATAGAAAAAGACTCTTTTCTTTCTGGCTTCTAAATTCTGAATAGTAATGTGCATTTTGCCATACGATTAAGTTTTGAAAATCTTTGGCTGACATCCTTTTTATTCTGACTCCTGAATTCTGGCTTCTGACTCCTGGCTTGTTATCATTTTACTTGTATTTTCTTTCCAGGTGTCATATGATAAATATAAAATTTGTTATAATAATCAGGTATTAAATATAATAACAAAGGAGAGTAATATGAAAAAACTCAGATTAAACAGAAACCAGAAGGGTTTTACACTGGTTGAAATTGCTATAGTCATGGTAATTATTGGACTGCTTATAGGAGGTATTTTAAAGGGCCAGGAAATGATTAACAACGCCAAGGTTAAACGGGTCGTCAAACAAGCTGATGAAATGAGGGCTGCCGTCATGACTTTCTATGACAAGTACGGACAATACCCCGGAGATGAAAACAGCACCCTGTTCCCGCCTGGCACCGATACCACTACCGGCAATAATAACGGCCAGATTGCAGGTGCAGAGGTATTTGGCGTGATGAGCGATCTCGCTCTTGCAAATCTTATCAGCGGTACATACAACGGCACCTCGCAACTTCCCTCTAATGCCTTCGGCGGCACAACCCAGGTAGCGTGGGTGGATCCACCCGGTGCCGTTGTCGCCAGACATTTTATCCAGTACACAAATCTGCCAGCCGAGGCATGCCAGGAAATTGACGTCAAATATGATGACGGCGTCTTTAGTACTGGAACGATCGTAGGGAGTCTAGCATATACAGCCGGAACCACCATCGCCAACTTTTTCATAGCCTTCTGATCGTACTTGATGTACCTGTAAAAAGCTGGCTTTCATTCTTTTTTGTCATTCCCGCAAAAGCGGGACACTTAGTGAAGCGTAAGCGCTATCCAGTTTTTTCATCTATTTCTGGACTCCCGTTTTCACGGGAGTGACGGTTCTTTCGCCTTTTTGTGAAACCGTCAAACTTCAAGCCTTTTTTAACATTCCGGCGCCGTAAATAATTGATGGCGCCGGAGTGTTTTAAGGCCAGATAAAGATATAAATTATGAGACCTTCCGGACAGAAAGGTTTTACTATCATTGAAGTTGCCATGGTACTTGTAATCATCGGCCTTATAGTGGGATTTGGCGCCTCCCTCGTCGGTCCGCTCACCATGAGGGCCAAGCGTACAGAAAGCAAGGAAACACTTAAGGCGGCAAAAGAATCAATTGTAGGTTATGCAGCGGCAAACGGGAGAATCCCGATTTGGGGTGACAACACATCGGATGCAACCATTGACGAGTTCTGTGAGGTAATCACCAACCGGAAAGACGCCTTCACCCAGCCGCTTTACTATTTTCCAAGCGACGCTAATAACCAGTTGCAGATTGCCGGCACCATCTGCGGGCGAAAAACAACTAATCTGACGGTATGCCGTAATCCTGTCTGCACCAGCAGAATTTCCAATGTTGCCTTTGTGGTTGCAACAGGCTCGGAGAATGTGAACCCCCAGACCGGCATCGTAACATGCCCCGCGGGCTTACCTGCCGGTGAGATCTGCATAGGCTTATATGATACAGGTGAGCCCGCCATAGACAACTGCACAACTGCCGTAAACTGCCCCAATTACGATGCCGCCGTTAACCGGCTGAACCGGGCCGAGGAATACGACGATATTGCGGAATGGGTCACCTTAAATGAGCTGAAAGTAAAGACCGGATGCCAGGGTCCGCCGCTTCGGATCGTAAGCAACGAGCTGCCCTATGGGCATGAAGGTGTTGTATACAGCGTTACCCTCTATGCAGACGGAGGTGTTCTGCCCTATACATGGAGCCTTGTTACTGCAGCCCCCCCTGCTCCGGGTCTTATATTCACTGCCGGAAGCGCAACCATCAGCGGTACACCGACAACAAGGGGCGCATATAACATCAGGATACAGGTATGTGACAATAATGATCCGGCAGGAACCAATGATAATTGCGCTGTAAAAAGTTTTGTCTTAACTGTCAATCCACCTTAAATAAAATAAATGAAATGAAAGAATCCGGAGATAAAGGCTTTGCTCTCTTTTTCCTGATTGCAGCCATTCTGGTTGTCGGCGCTCTTATAGGAGCAGGTCTTGCCTTGGTGGGACCGGGGGCGAAAAAAGCAAAATACGACCAGACAAAAGATATTCTTGCAGCAGCAGAGCAGTCGGTGATTTCGTGGAGTGCCGCAAACGGAAGGATTCCTGTTTGGGGTGACAATGCACCGGATGCAATCATCGACGAGTTCTGTGAAGTAACAGCCAACCGTAATGACGCATTTGCCCGGCCTCTCGTTTACATCTATGACAATAATCTGACATCCTCACTCTGCGGTAGCAGCAGCACAACTCTGTCATATGGCGCTGCAGCAGATACAGCCTTTCTGATAATTAGCGGGGCTGAAGATATGACGGTAAACACAACACCGGCAGTTTCAGGTGCATTTGCAGGAAATGTTGCCTCCGGAACAGCTGACATTCTTCGGGCGCTATCATTGGAAAACTTAAAAAGCCAGTCCGGTTGCTCCAGTTTTACCACAGGCCGGCTCAGAATATTAAACAATGAACTGCCGAAAGCGGTTTCAGGAGTTTCATACAGCGCAACAATATATGCCGAAGGCGGAATTCTGCCCTATACTGTATGGAACGCCACAGGTATCCCTGCCGGACTTACCTTCAATACTGTTTCAGCGGTTATTTCCGGAACGCCGACCCTGCCCGGCTCTTTTACCATAAACATCCAGGTAACCGACACCGGTGGGAACACAACTTCCAGAACTTATACTCTTGTGATATCCTGAAGCACAGATAAAAGCCTGCTTTCCCGTTTTACGATTCGCAATTCGATGTCCGAACTTCGATATTCTATGTCCGATATTCGGATGTCCGATATTTGGATGCCAAACTACTTGAACTGGCTCATTACATCATACAGTGGAAGCGGAATAGACAGGGCTATAAGGGCCGAAAACGTCGCCCAGGAATAGGATGGAGATGGGCTCTATCATGTTTACCTTGGTTTGACCTGCTGCTGCACAAAAATTATTTTAGCGGGTTTTCAATTTTTACACCTCTTATGATTTGACCATCGTTTAAATCCTCTGTCCAAACTTCTTTGCAATTTGCACTTTCCGCTGAAACGAGAATAAGAGAATCCCAGAAAGATAATTGGTTAATAATACTACAGTCAATGGCATCATTTATAAGATTTGGGGTAACGATAATAATTTCAAATCTTTCAAAAGAATGTAATATATTTTTTGCCATTACCGGATCAACACAAAGCTTTTTGGTTGCAGCTACATAAAATTCCTGCATTACTTGAGTTGATATCACACCGTAATGTTTCTTTGTAAGAGACTTTAAAAGTAATCTGGATTTTTCTTTTTTTTCCAAGTCAAAATCATCCATAGAATAAACTAAAATATTGGTATCAATGAAAATTTTAGACATCGTATAAGTCCTCTCGTTTCCATTTTCTGCCTTCTGAATTACCTTTAGTTTTATCCATGAGATTAAAACATTCATCAATCCAGTCTGTTGATTGATCCTTTACGGTCTCCTCTAAAAGCTTACGGATTAAGGCATTTAACGATGTATTATGCTTCTCAACGTATTTTTTCCCTAATTTGAACAAGTTTTCATTTAGAGAGATAGTTACATTAGGCATTTTGCACCTCCTTTAAATTATGTTACGCATGGGTACACATACCCTGTGTATAATAAATAATATATTTCTTGCAAGTTCTTTCTCATTACATCTTTCTCCAAAATCTATTTACCAAGTAAAAGGGGAGAAGAACCTTTATGGATCATCTCCAAAAAAGTTGTTGATTGTATTAGGATTCAAGGGGTCAAGGGTTCAAGGATTCCAGTGACCGGAAAAGCGAGCGCATTCAAAAAGCCCGATTTCCTTGCCTGGAAGATTCCATGTCCGCCCCAGACGGACTGTAGGGAGGTTGAGAGGATGCTCAAGGCACTTATAAAATGACTTAAAAACAAACACTTGAATCCTCGAACCCTGGAACCCTGGAATCCTTTCTCCCGGCAAATCGGGAGAAAAACTTTATTTAAACTGGCTCATTACATCATACAGTGGAAGCAGAATAGACAGGGCTATCAGGCCGAAAACACCTCCCAGGAAGAGGATGGAAAGAGGCTCTATCATGTTTACCATTGTTTGAACAGACCGTTTTACCTCGTTGTTATAATAGGTTCCAAGTCTGGCAAATGACACATCGAGAGTCCCGGTGGTCTCGCCGTTTCTCACGGCCCCGAGAAGCAGTGGCGGAAATCCTCCGGCTGCTTCAAAACCGGCAGAAATTGATTGTCCCCGCTGGATTTCCCTATAAGCCGCTTCGATCCGTCCTTCAAGGTAGCGGTTCCCGAGCACATTGTCCGCCAAAATCTCGAAGATATTGTGAAGCGTCACTCCTGCCGCATACATCGTGGCAAAATTCTGGCTAAGCCGTGCCATTGCAATATTTGTGGCAACATTTCCTATCACAGGAATCTTCAGGAGATACTTCTGGAAAAAAACAGCTCCGCTTTTTGTCTTCCGGAATATCAGGAACAAAACAACCGTCAGTCCGATACCGGTCAGAATATAAGGCCAGTATGCCTGTAAGAAGAGACTCACGCCGAGAACCGCTCTTGTCACTGCCGGAAGTTCAACACCCATCTCTTTCAAAAGACCTGCCATGCGGGGCAGCACATACCCCACCCACATTCCGATCACTGCAGTTATTGAAAGAATTATAAATGACGGATAGATAGTGGCTCGCTTTATGGTAGAGCGTATATCTTCCCTCCATTCCATGAACTCGGCCAGGCTTTTAAGGCTCTTCGGCAACACACCTGACTGTTCACCCATACGTATGATGCCCATGTCGAGCTTCTGAAAAACCT
>RPRI01000128.1 GCA_003818505.1 Desulfobacteraceae bacterium
CTATCTCTTTTCTTGAAAACTCAACGCATCCCTTCGCATTAAGGGCTTTTACAATCCCTCCCTTTTCCACAACACCGGCAAAGACCTTGAAGCCTGATGTCTTTACTATATCCGAAACATCTTTCAATTCGAGTCCGAAACGAAGATCCGGCTTATCGAGCCCGAAACGGTCCATCGCTTCTTTATACGGAAGCCTCTTAAACGGAACAGCAACATCCCTGCCGACCACCCCTTTGAAAAGAGTCTTTATCATGCCCTCGGCAACTCCCATGACATCCTCTTCACCCACAAAACTCATTTCGAGATCTATCTGGGTGAATTCAGGCTGGCGGTCGGCTCTTAAGTCCTCATCCCTGAAGCAGCGGACAATCTGGTAATACCTGTCGAAACCCGACACCATCAGAAGCTGTTTGAAAAGCTGCGGAGACTGAGGAAGCGCGTAGAACATCCCCGGGTTGACCCGGCTCGGCACAAGGTAATCCCGAGCGCCCTCCGGAGTGCTTTTCGTTAAAACAGGCGTTTCAATATCAATAAATCCGAGACCATTAAGGTACTGCCGGACCGCAGCCGCCGCTTGGTGCCTTAAGATCAGATTTTTCTGAATATTCGGACGTCTTAAATCGATGTGCCTGTACTTGAGACGCACATTTTCAGATACATCCACAGAGTCTTCAATCAAAAACGGCGGCGTCCCCGCTTCATTCAATATTTTAAGTTCAGTCGTAAAAACTTCTATCTCTCCGGTCTTAAGATTCGGATTTGACATCCCCTCGGGGCGCATCGAAACTTTTCCCCGGATACCGATCACGAATTCGCTTCTTATGGCATGGGCCTTTTCGTGTACTTCTTTATTAAAATCGGGATTGAAAACAACCTGCGTAATTCCCTCCCTGTCCCTCAGATCGACAAATATCACTCCTCCGTGATCTCTTCTTCTCTGAACCCATCCCATGAGAACGACTTCAGAACCCGCATTACCTGATACAAGCTCGCAGCAGTTATGGGTTCTTCTCATTTCACCAAGTATATCGGTCAATTAATTGATTCCTTTCAAATTCTTTATCAAACCTGATACCGTTGTAATAAGTTAATTTTTCACACGAAGGCGCAAAGGCACGAAGAAATATTTATTGAAAACATTATGGTTTGTCTTTGTGTCCTCCGTGATCTTAGTGTGAGAACAATTTGTTACTTGGCCGTCAGTTTTGATTTAAGAGTATCGATAATCCCTTCAATCTTAAGGGAAACCTGTTCTTTTGTCGACATGTCCCTCAAAATGGCGACACCTTCATCAAGCTCCTTATCGCCTGCGATCAGAACATGACCTGCTCCGAGCCTGTCAGCCCTCTTCATAAGTCCTTTCAAGCCTTTATCCGAATAATCGGTCTCGGTTTTTATACCGTAAATGCTCAAGGCGCATGACCATTCAAGAGCGGCCGTTTTAGCTTTTTCCCCGAGAGCGGCAATAAAAAGATCTATCCCGCCGGCAGCATTATTGTTGCCGGCTGCGACTATCTCGGCAAGCCTGTCAAATCCTATCGCAAAACCTATAGCAGGCTGGGCCGGTCCTCCAAGAGACTCAATAAGACCGTCATATCGTCCGCCGCCGGCAACTGCGCTCTGGGCGCCAAGCGAACCTGTCTGGATCTCGAAGGTCGTTCTTGTATAATAATCAAGTCCCCTTACCAGCCTCCTGTCGATTTCAAACTTAACTTTCAGGTTATTCAACGAGTTTTTAACTGTTGCAAAATGAGCTTCACATTCTGCGCACAGGTGGTCTATCATGGCCGGAGCGTCCGCAACCGCTTCGCGGCATGCCAGCACCTTGCAGTCAAGAACCCTCAACGGGTTTTTATCCTTCCGCTTCTGGCAGTCCGCACAAAGCTGTGTCGTAACTTTTGCAAGGAATCTCTGAAGGGCCTTCGTGAAACCGGGCCGGCATTTGGGGCACCCAAGACTGTTCAAATGCACGCTGACATCCGAAACCAGGAGTCTCCTGAAGAGTTCAGCCAGCATGAATATCAGCTCGGCATCAACAAGAGGTGAATCCACACCCAGCACCTCCGCATTTATCTGGCTAAACTGCCGGTACCTCCCCTTTTGCGGCCTCTCCCTTCTGAACATTGGGCCGATTGTGTATAGTTTCTGGACAGGATCAACGGCATACAGCCTGTGCTGAATATAAGCCCTCACAATCGACGCCGTGGCTTCAGGACGCATGGTAATAAAATCACCTTTCCTGTCGGCAAAAGTATACATTTCTTTTTCAACAATATCGGTATCTTTCCCTATGCTCCTTGAAAAAAGCTCCGTATGCTCGAGAACAGGAAGGCGGATTTCACAAAACCCGAAATCTTCAAAAAGGGAGACCGCGGTCTTTTCAATCTTCTGCCAGACACCGGTTTCTCCCGGAAGTATGTCCTTAAAACCTCTTATCGACTGAATCATCTCTTATTATAAACTCCCAATATGCAGCAAAATTAAAATTATCTTGTTCGTATTTGCAAATTAATATTAAAACGAGCTTGTTTATTCCAGCTCCCGCCACTTAGTCAATAATTATATGATTCTTCTCCCAATTAATTGGAAGAAAGGAGGCGCGGTTTCGGGGACTCAAGGGTTCAACTATTTGTTTTTCAATGATTTTACCGGAGATTTCAGCATTCTCTCAACCTTACCGATATTTCTCTTAAGTTTTGACGGTACCTGCTTATTTGATGCGCGGACTTTCCTTTTAACTCCCGGCTTTTCGAGCCCCTTTTCATTTATTCTAAATATCACCTCTTGCCGTATAAAAAAAGGAAATTAATCATCCGTGAAACCTTTATTTGCAATAGTAGGATGCGGCAGGGCAGGCGACTCACTTGCCGAATATCTTACGGAAGCAGGCTATACTCCGACCAGTCTTGCCGGTAAAAGTTTCTCTTGCGCAAATAGAATTATGGCACTGACCGGCCTCACTGCGATGAGCAATACCCAAATAGTTGAAAATCATCATTCGGCTTTTGCCTCACGCCTTCCGCCTCTTGCCTTCAGCCTTCAGCCTTATTTCTTTCATATTTTAAATAGCTTCAGGGCCGAATTCCCAAGCTGTGCATTGGCTGATTTAAGCTGCTCTTCACCCGATATAACCGCTATTCCGCACTTTGTTTCGTCATCACTAAAATACTTTTCCGCAGTTTTGATCACTTTTTCCCGTGTCGCCGCAAGCATCCCGCTTTTATAATGCGCCCTCATCTCATCAGAAAGAGATACGATTTTACGGTAAAAAGCCTTTCTTGCCGCCGGACCCGGCGGATCGGGCTTGTCTGTTTCGGAGCAAACCTGCAAAATAGCCTCCTTTACATCTTCTTCAGAATAATTTCCCGCTCTGATAAATGCCGGCACTTCCCTGTAAACCTTAAGGGTGTTGATTATATGCGGATCCCTGTATGAAGCATAGGAGAAGAGTCCGTCTTCCGGGCTGTAAATCGAATACCCCCCGTATGCCCCTCCTTTTTCGCGAATCTCGCGGTGAAGATACATGGACCTGAGCAGCTTCCCGGTAACAGCAAGGACAGGCGCATCTTCATGATCCATTCGGACGGCATTAAAAACGCATGCCACGAAAGATACCGCTGATGAAGTGCTCCATCCCTCATTAGGCATAACTTTGCCCGTTGAAACACCGTTTAATGAAAATGAATCACGCATGCCTTTCGGAAGCCCTTCTCCGATGGAAAGAGCGTGCGGAAGTGCGGCGGAAAGCGCGCTCCCATCGCCTATGACTGCCGTTTTAAAATTTTTTCCGGTCATTACCTGCGAAGCGATTAAAGCAAGGTCATCTGAAAGCGATTTTAATTTATCGTCTGAAATATCCCCGGTCAGCTCTTTTATAAAAAGGAGCTGATGAATCCCGTTCCATTTTTCATTTAACGCCGAGGTGTTTGAAAAATTCCGGGACGCAAGCGAAATGGCCAGCCTGTGACCGCCGGACACAACCATCGATTCAAGCCCTGCCCTGTACTCGAGAAGCAGGTTCTTCAAACGCGAAAGGTCGGAAAAATCATGCTTGAAGATAAGCTCCCTGATTATGTCAAACATCATATCAATATTGCGTGCAAGACATTTCCCGTTAAAAGATACAAACGGGACGCACGGGCCGGATATTTCAAATCCTCTCCTTGCATTTGCAGAAAGACCGATTCCGCCGGTAAAGGCATCGATGCGCTTTGCCATATCCGAGTAATTCCTGACAGTAGTGCCTGTCCGTGAAAAAGCGAAACAGAAGAATGGAACAAGAGTCATCAGCCGCTCGTCGGTTAATCCGGTTCCTGCAGCAGCGGTAAAGTAACAAATTCCCCCGGTGGGCTGCTCATAACATGATACCGGGAGCTTGCCATAGGAGGCGGTCTCCTTCACATCCTCCAAAGACGGCGGTATATCCGAAATCTCAAGGGTCGGAAGGTAGGCGAGATCCTCTCTTTTGATCTGGAGGGCTTTAAGGTTTATTGCCTCATTTCTGATTTTTTCAATATCACTTTTGCTTAAACTCTTCCTTATTCTTTCAAGCTCTTCTGCCACCCTCCTGTTTTCCTTCTGCTCCATGTCATGATCCGGAACAAGCGTTAAAAGCACCCTGTGGGGATTGCCGATGAAATATTTTCTTATCCTGTTTTCAAAGAGAGGCCCTTTCGACAGTTCCTCCCTGAGCCTGTTCAGATCTTCATCAAGGTTGAGTATCCTGAAAGGGTCCCCCCCGTGCAGCCTGCTTCCCGCGAATGAAAGCATGAGTTTAATCCCGTACGGGTAAGGCGTATTTGTTATTTCCTTCCGGTGAAACTCTACCTGGTGAATTGCCGACTCTATAAGCTCCTTATCTATCGCCCTTCCGGCAAGTTCCGAAAGAGTTTGAAAGACTATCCTTTCAATCTCAGCGGCATCCGATTCCCTGACGTCCTTCAGACCGCATACAAACATCGTATCCCTGTTTCCGGGATCATATCCGGACGAATCGCAAAGGGATGAGCCGAGACCGGAATCTATGAGCGCCTTACGGAGAGGGGAAGATGCATTCCCGAGAAGAATATGCTCCAGCAACACCAGCACGAGCACCTCGAAAATATCGTTTATATCCGATGTCAGCCATGCAACGCAGACCTGGTTCTTTTTGAGAGGGTCTTCATTCTTTGACAGCGGATAGTAATAACGGGCTGCTTTGGGTTCGCTCCACCGGGGGTGAGCGGGAACAACCGTATCCGGGTCGGTGCGCTCAAATTTATTCAATACTTTTTCTTCTATGAAAGACAGGTTTTCCCGCAAAGGAATGTTCCCGTAAGTGTAGAAAAAGGAATTGCTTGGATGGTAATGCCTTTCGTGAAATCTTTTAAGACCTTCGTAACTCAAAGACGGGATGACGGCAGGATCTCCGCCTGAATTGAAACCGTATGTGGTTAAAGGATAGAGGGCATTCAACACCGAACGCGCCAGAACCTGGTCCGGAGAGGACATCGCGCCCTTCATCTCGTTATAAACAACGCCCTTGTAAACAAGACCGAGGTTTTTGCCGTCCACCGTTTCCTCTTCCATTTCAAGGCGGTGTCCCTCCTGCCTGAAACTTAGCTCGTCCAGCAGAGGGAAAAAGGCGGCATCCAGATAGACATCCATGAGGTTGTAGAAGTCCTTCCTGTTCTGTGTCGAAAAGGGGTACATAGTCCAGTCGGACGCTGTAAAAGCATTCATAAAGGTATTAAGGCTTCTTTTGATCATCGAGAAAAAAGGATCCCGCACCGGGAATTTCCTGGAACCGCACAATACGGTGTGCTCAAGTATATGGGCAACTCCGGTTGAATCTGCAGGCACTGTTTTGAAAGCAACACAAAAGGTGTTCTCTCTGTCTTTATTGCTTATGTGAATGTGCCCGGCGCCCGTGGCCATATGCTCAAGTTCATAGTAAAATGAGCTGATTTCAGGCAGCCTTGCAACGCACTTCACGCTGTAGCCTGAAATTATCTCACCCTCATAAATATTTTCATTATTACTGTCTGTAGTATTATTCATTTACAATCCCGGTTTACTGTTTGTATAATAGGCTGAAGGGTTTAGACTAAAGACTGTTAGCAACTTCAGTCGTCAGTCTTCTTAACATTCCTATTCACTATTCACGATTGACTGCCACATGATCTCTGGCCCCTGATCCCTGACCCCCTGATCCCCGATACTATACCGCGACATAACTCCCTCTGCTCTTTCTTTTGATCTTTCCGAACTTGTTGAGCCTGAATATGATATTTCTGATTTTTTTTTCGCTGAAACCGGTTTTTGCCTGAATTTCAGCAAAGCCGGCTCCCTGGTCAAAGCTCTTTATCACTCCGAACACCATTTCAAAAGCTGTTTTGACCGGCTTTTCCCCTGAGGATGCTCCCCTGCCTGAGAAGGCCGCAGCGCGCCGTGCTTTCGCAGGAATACAGGTGCTTTTTATCAGAGTCTCAAGATGATCCAGCCTGGCAGCGATCTTTTGAATATCTTTCCTCGACGGAATATCATAATTTAACATAAAAAACTTGACCATGGCATCAAAGCTGACCGATTTTCCCCTTTTCTTAACCATATGCCTCCTTTTCCAGTCATGAATCATATTCGCTCTCCACCCCGCTACAGGCAGCGAGGAATGCGCTCACTGTTTCGGTTCAAAACTAATTGATAAAACTATTAAAGTCAAGCTTCATCAGATTGATGCCCCGGCAGAACAACCATAGGCTATTTTCCATCCGGAAATGGCCCTTTTGGGCGATCTCTATGTCAATCTACGGGATTTCTTGTGCGACATACATTGCGTATGTCTCCTCACAATCCCTTGATTTCCTTGAGCTTGCCCAAAATTGCCGATTTCCGAATTGGAAACGAGATAGTGTCTATCATTAGTTTCCGGATGGACACTATGCTAAAGCAGGTAATGCGCGGCTTTTACTCAGATCTCGTGCAATAATTTCACAGGTATTACAGGCAATGCCCTAAAATTATTTGCTGCCCTGTGATTTCCCATATGATGCAAGAGCAATAAATATTCTTGTAAACGGCACGGGATTTGATGTAGATTGCATAATCAAAAATCAGTTTTATATAAATTATATATTCCTGCAAAATCAATTTGTAATTATGAATTTGAAGAAGAAAATAAATGAATTTGCCGAACGCGTAAAAAAACTTAAAGGTGATCCGAATTTTATAGCGTCAGGAATGGCTATAGGAATTTTTGTCGGAATCACCCCGACTTTTCCTTTTCATACATTTCTTGCAATAGCTCTGGCGTATTTCCTGCGGGCAAGCAAGGGTGCCGCCGCTATAGGAGTCTGGATAGGAAATCCTCTTACCATACCCTTTATCTATCTGGGGAGTTATAAAACAGGCGCACTGATCCTGGGCACATCATTACCTTATGACGCTAAATTCACGACATTCACCGAGTTGACAAAACTGGGATTAAAAGCGACGATCGCCCTGTTAACGGGTGGAATAATCATAGGAATCCCGCCCGCTGTTGCCGCATATTATATAACCCGCCGCCTTGTCAAAAAATTCCGGAGCCGCAGGAGACTATTATTGAATCAACCGGAAACACCTGCTTCATGACATCACCACGTTCGCTTCTTTCAGCATTTAACCTTTCCCCCAAAAAGCAGTTCGGCCAGAATTTTCTTTCCGACCCGAAAACGGCTGAAATGATCGTCTCTCGTTCCGGCATATTGAAAGAGGATATTGTTCTAGAAATAGGAGCCGGCCTTGGAGCCCTCACAGTTCCGCTTGCTCTTGCCGCAGAAAAAATATACGCGGTTGAAAAGGACTTGAATCTTTTACCTCTGTTGAAAAGCGAGCTTAACGCAAAAAATATCGATAACGTCAGCATAGTAAATGAGAACATCCTCGAAACGGAGATTGAAAGCATAGCGGCACAACACGGCCGTAAAATAGTCGTTATCGGTAATCTTCCTTATAATATTTCATCCCAGGTGCTGGTAAAGCTCATTATTCAGAGAAAATTCCTGAGCCGCGCCATTCTGATGTTCCAGAAGGAGCTGTCTGAAAGGATATGCGCAAAGCCGGGATGCAAAGATTACGGCCGGATATCAGTAATGCTTCGGTACTGCGCCGGGATCGGAAAAATCGCCGATGTCAAAGCATCTCTCTTTTTCCCGGCGCCCAAGATAGACTCCCAGATAATAGATATAAGATTCAAGGATAGCCCGGATTTTCCGGCAGATGATGAAAAGTTCTTTTTCAGCGTAATCAAGGCCGCTTTCGGGAAAAGGCGCAAAACCCTCAAAAATGCCCTTTCAGGAAGCGAGCTTGAAATAGACGCAATAACCGCTCTTTCGGCATTAGACTTCGCCGGCATCGATCCTGCGCGCCGCGCCGAAACCCTTACAGTCGAGGAATTCGTAAGGTTGAGCAACGCCGTTATGAAAAATTCGTGATATGGAAATCCGGTAAATAGACTTGTTTAGGCGTGAGGCATAAGGAGGAAGACATGGCTTTCTGGAATTTAGGAGTACTGGAACTGGAAGAGTTCAGACCTGGTATTATGAGTAAGGCGGAAATCGGAAACAACCTGATCATGGCTTGCATGGAAATAGGTCCAAGGAAAGAGGATACTGGGCACAAACATCCATTCGATCAGTGCGGTATCATCATAGATGGTCAATTAGAAATGTTCATAGATGAAGAACACAAGCTGCTCAGCGCCAATGAATCCTATTTTATACCATCAGGCAAACAACATGGCTGGAAAACTTTTGATGAGCCGGTAAAGATCCTGGACATATCATTAAAACAACCCCCGAAATGAGTCGATAGGGGTTTTGCCGGTAATACTTATATATTTATGATGTCTTTCTCAATTGAAGGATAGATATCGTCAATCTTTTTTTGAACAGCAATCGTATTCTTCAGAGCTGTAACAATCCGGCAGTACAGCTTTATTTCTTCCAGCGATAAAGTCCTGCCTTTGCGGTCCTTAAGCCATTTATCACAAACCTGATAACCTCCGATCCGATAGCTCCATACATCGGGTGTTATCCTCTCGAAATACTGGCCGTTGTTGATGTAAAGAAGTCCCGTTTCATCATACCTCGGCTTCTCGACGCTGTTGTCTCCTTTTCCCTGAAATTTTACAATCGTAGAATCAAGTTCCGACGATTTAAGCAGGTGCAGATCAACAAGCCTGCTGCCGTATTCTGCCATTTTAACGAACAACTTATAGTCGTTTGTAAACGGCACTCTCGGAAAGTCTATTTTGAGGAATTCCGCATATTTTTCCCTGTATATTTCAGAATATAGAACAGCATAAATGTAATAGAAAATCTGCTCAGGCTCAGGCAACTTTTTGAATCTTCCTGATAAGCTATCGACAAAGCCGGCTGATAAATTAGGTTTTTTCGCTCCATAGTCAGCCTCCGGTTCAAAAAGCATCATCGTGCTGCCGAAAGAGTTTTTCTTGGGCCTATTTTTTCCCCGGTAAGAATAGAGGGGGAAAACATAACCGGTTCCAAATTGCCCGGCCAGATCAATAAAATTATAATTCACCATATCAACTGTAACGAATACATGTCTGAATTCTCTAAGAACCTGTCTTGAAACCATAAGACCAAGATTTTCATGGAGCAGATGCCGCATTATCTCATGCCTGTCTCTATCAATTAATTCTGACCTGTAGCAGATATATCTCCTGTCAAAAGGACGATATGAAAACGGCAGGATAGATATTTTCCAGTTTTCTTTCTTCAGCTTCTCTCTGATGGTTTTCAGTTTAAAATCATTGGTGTCTTTCAGGTTCAGAGACAGGGCAACAATATCGTCAGGCAAATTACTTACAAACGTTCTCATTCTTTGTTTGATTTCTTCTTCTGTAAATCCAACGACAAGATGGTCTCTATGGGTTTTTATCCCGCTTGAATATTTGTCGAATATTTCAGTAATAGATACAAATTGATCATATTCGGACTTTTGCGAAAAATCTTTTTCCACAAAAAAATATTGCGGTTCCACCGGTTTCAGCTCGTGCCATTTTGTCGTGCTGACGTCGAAGGCATTTAAATAGCTGTATTTATCTTCTCTCAAACCATAAACATCCTGATAGAAAACCTTAGAGCTTGATCCTCTTCGCCTTCCTCTGCCCGGTAGCGGAGATGGGTTTTTGATAAACAATGCAATTGATACGCCCTGCTGTATATCGAAGACGTTTTCATCCTTGCCGCCATCCGGGGTTTTTTCTCCTATGCGGCTGTTTCCATGCAGGTTTAAAATATAGATCTCATCAAAGCTTTCAACCAATTTCTTTCTCATGCCCCTGTGGATCAATCCTGATAGATAAGAATTATTGGTAATCATCCCGATGAGGCCCTTCCCGTCATGGGCAATCTTCCAGTGAGCAAAACGGATAAACTTTATATAATCATCCGAAAGAGGCTGAATGTTCCTTTCGCTTCGAACATCTTCTTTATAGACATTCATCTCACGTTCGATAAAATCCGATTTATTGACGGAACTCACCGAATAAGGCGGATTTCCCAATATCACCAATATGGGCTGCTCTTTCTTCACTTTTCCGGCCAGGTGGCTCTCCTCGGACAGGGAAGCCATGCCCGGGAGTTCTGTCTGCGCAAGTTCTTCCATTTCAAGAGTATTGGTAAGGTATAGCTTTACCCTGTCATCCTTTTGTAATTTGTATCCTAATTCTTCAAGCAGAAAAGACATCTTTAAATGTCCGACAGCGTACGGGGCCATCATCAATTCAAAGGCATAGAAGTTTTTCAGGATGTGATCTTTTATAAAGTTTTTTTTGCCCCCCTCTCCATATCCGGTTACAAATTCATCAACCGCAAGCTTAGCTGTCTCTGCCAGAAAAGTAAGGGTGCCTGCCGAAGGATCAAGAACCGTTACATTATTATCCGCAAAACCGTGAGGCTTATTAAAACGTCCTTTGAGGATAACGTTTAATGAACGTACAATATAAGAGACAACGGGTTCGGGAGTGTAATATACTCCTCTCATCGCTCTTGTCTTCGGGTCATACTCGGAGAGAAATGTTTCATAGAAATGGATTATGGGGTCTTTGCCTTTGCCCTCATGGAAAAACTGATGCAGCAGCCTGTTTATGTCCGTAACGGACAGGATTTCAGATATATCATCGATAATCCATTCCATCTGTTGAGGAAGCGAGCCTAAAGAAACAAACTGAAAGAGATCTCTTAGTATGCCCGTTGTCTGAGGGATATTGTCATAGGCAAGCTTTCTGTTGAAACCGTTGCCGGAACGTGTCCGGGCGGCAAACAGACCGTAGGTTATAGTCTGTGCATAGAGGTCTGAAAACTCATCCTCCGTAAGACTGGTGATAAGATAATCCCTGAAAGCTTTATAAAAGCCTCTGATTAATCCCTTTTCGGTTTGTTCCTCTTCCCTCAGCTCCTGTGCTATGACCTCATCCTTCAAAAAGCGAGTTCTTTTGGCAAGTTCTACAGCAAGGGTTTTTGCATCATGGACTTTCGGTAAAGAAAAGGAAAAATACTTTTCAAGCAACCTAAAAAAAGCATCCTCTTTTTCAACCGGAGGAACTTTCTCCAACTGGTAAACTATAAAAGGCCTTCCGATCTGAACACTTTCGACAAAAGTGCCGTTGATATAAAGCCTGAATTCAAAATAATTGGTTAAAATCAGATTAGGAAATGTGGAGAGATATCTTTTCATCTGGCCGGACGATTCAATTGCGGCAAGATTATGAATGGAAATATCTTTTGCTTCAATATAGCCGATTATGTGCTGCCTGCCGTCCCATATTCTGAAGTCGGGGTTGCCGGCTTCGGTTCTCTTCGGCAGGACCGTCACGTGGATGTTCTTTTTACCCGCGTTTTCCGCATAATCATTAAGCAGGCATTCGAGCGCGGAATAATAGCTTTCCTCTCTCGCATCACCCTGCATGTAGATTGCGTGCAGCCTTTTGAGATATGCTTTAAGCATGTTCCATCTCCTCTGTTATGTATGCCAGGGATCGGATAATAAATTATGCCCGCAGTCTTTCCTGTCTATACTATCGTGAGTTTTAAAACAAGATTTAAAGCATCAGAGATGTTAAAGAACTGCCCTATTAAAAGTATAGACAGATTAAACACTATTCTTCTCATTTCAACTAATAAAAGAGATCTTTCCTTCCTGAAGTTGATGCTGAGTGGCATCTGTTCGCGGCCAATTTCCTTTCGGTAGACTCGGGAATACTGCGCCCTAAGACATCAACCCCTGAGGGAGGGTTTGGTTTGTCCAGTTCTTTGCGAACAGCCTGGCCCAGCTTGGCCACCAGATAAGGCTTGCGCAGGTAAGTACCAGCGCCCAGTACCATGGCCTGCTCCACGCGCGTTGTTTCGGAAAAACCGCTTGTTATAATTGCTTTTTGCCCGGGATGAATCTGTTGGATGCGCTGAAAGGTTTCCAGGCCGTCTATGCCGGGGTCCATTATCATGTCCAGCACAACAAGATCCGCCGCTTTTTTCTTCAGATAATCCACTGCTTCAATCCCTCCTGCCACGGTCTGAACGACATACCCTAGATATGAAAGAATGCTTTGAGCCAGCACCCGCTGCTGAAGATCATCGTCAACAACAAGGATGGTTTCGCCCTTACCCTTCCATGCATCAGCGGCTTCCGGCAGCAATCCTGTGGATTCTATTTCTTCATGTATGGCGGGCAGATAGACTAATAAACGGGCACCCTGGCCCGCAATGCTCCGTACGTCGATAAACCCACCATGGTCCTTGACGGTTCCCCATACCACTGCAAGCCCCAGGCCCGTGCCACTGCGGCCCATGGCCTTTTTGGTATAAAACGGCTCAAATATTCTTTCCAGATCATTTGGAGCTATCCCTTCGCCCGAATCACTGACGCCGATCATGGCATAGTCTCCCGGTGGAATGGTTTCATGGGAATGTAAAACCGTATCCAGATGCACATTCTCTGTAACTATGTTCACCAGGCCGGAGCCATTGACCGCCTCACATGCATTGATCACAAGGTTCATCAGAGCCTTACCCAGATGAACAGCAGATCCCCTGATGTTGAGCAGATCCGGTGACAACCGGGTTTCAATAACCATCCGTGGATTGGCTGTCTCCAGTTTTTTAAACTCCAGGCTTTTAAGATAATTCCTGATAACCTCATTAGGATTAAGCACTGTTTCCGTCTGAATGCCTCTCCGGGCAAGGGTCAGCAAATCCTGAACCACAGCAGCTGCCTTTTGTCCGGATTCTTTTATGGCAAGAAGCGGTTCCCGCAGCGGGCTGTCAGCCGGCAATCGCATCAGCAATAAATCCGGATAACCTACCAGCCCACTAAGGATATTGTTAAGATCATGAGCCACACCACCGGCCAGCATCCCTATGGCTTCCATCTTTTTGGCCTGCTGGAGCCTTTCCTCCAGAATGCGCCGCTCCTCTTCAGAGCGGATACGTTCAGCCATCTGACCCTGGAGATTGCGGTTGAAATCTTCGAGGCTGAATGCATGCCGGATGAAAAAAACGGCAATAGGCCCAATAAAGGCTGCCGCAACAAAGGCATCTATGGTTCCGATTATCAACAGGTCACAATCTATGCGGCCCCACCAGATGAAACTGTTAATACTGTTCATTATGAGGGTTACTATCTCGGAAAGAAAAATTATAATGCCGATCAAATACCAGGGCCAGCGGGGAGTAATGCGCAACTTTTCGGAGAACCGGTTAATAATTGAGTTGATATCTTTAAATAACATAATATTCCTTTACAGGCGGCCCCACACCGTATACCTTTGCCAGCACTTGTGATCCAAAGCAACACGAAGCTCACAACAACTGTAATTATCGACTGAAATGGTGTAATTCTTAATCGAAGCCCTTCCCGTTTTGACCTGTCAAATAAGATTTTGGATACTGTTTGCAAAAATATCATGTTTTATTTGATAGAAACTATTTTTCAGGCGGCGAGTATAGGTAAGATACAACTGTATGTCAATGAATAACCGGCCGCAAAATATGGTGGCCGACTTGGGAAAAACCCGTCATTATACCGGGGTGGTTAAGACCGGTTCTGCCGCAGGCAAAACAGGAATAGTCAATTTATCACTATAGGCGGGATAGGGCATCCCCTCTCCCGCCGGGTTAAAACTGTTTTTTGGATTCTTACGATATCGATAGTTTTAATCAAAGGCCATTTCCGTTTTCCATACTTCCCAGACTTTCCCGACAAGGCCTGCGCCCGGCTTGAGGGTCATCTTGCCGGGCTTCCATCCTGAAGGCGTTGCTTCTGTGCCTTTACTGTTTCTTACCAGCTGAAATGCCTGAATTTGTCTCAGGGACTCTTTCACGTTTCTTCCAACCGGAGGCGTCAATACTTCAAATCCCTGTATTACTCCGTCAGGGTCAATGATGAACCGGCCCCTGGTTTCCACGCCGGCATCTTCGTCATATACGCCGTATATTGAACCTACCTTGCCGCCGCCGTCCGACAGCATGGGGAAAGGAACACCGCCTGAAACCATTTTTGAAAGCTCGTGATCATTCCACATTTTATGAACAAATACACTGTCTATACTCATAGAGAGCACTTCAACGCCCAGTTTCTGGAATTCGGGAAATTTTTCAGCAACTGCTGAAATTTCAGTAGCTCAGACGAATGTGAAATCACCCGGATAAAAGCATAAAACAACCCATTTGCCCAGGTATTCAGACAATTTAATGTTCACAAATTTTCCGTTCAAGTACGCCGGCGCAGAAAAATCAGGCGCTTTTCTTCCTACTTTTATCATGGCAGTAACCTCCTTTGACTTTTTATTCTCCTCTGTTACTTCCTGAGCGACAGCTTCTCCCACAGGTCCCCCGGTTGGGCGGGCGCAGCCCGCTTTAAATTCTTCAGGCATAGGCAAACCTCCTTTTTAATAAGAAA
>RPRI01000129.1 GCA_003818505.1 Desulfobacteraceae bacterium
AGCTGATTCCGCCATGCTCCGACAAGGTTGATTATCCTCTGTTTTCCCCATTCGGGATTTATGTTCCCTATTTTTACCGGGCAGGCCTGACCCTTCCTGCACAGGTAGCACAAGCGGCATTCGAGCGCTATCAAAAGGGGGATATCTATGGTTACGCCGTCCGCCCCGCATATAATAGCCTTTGCCACATGCTCGGCCATTGCTATCCCGCCGGAGAAGACCAGGTTCACATTGTTTCTTATATGTTTGCCGACAAGACTGAGATGGACTTCCCTTATCATATCCTTTATGAACCGTGGGTTTTCGGAACCTGTCTCCCGGCCCCGCGAATCCGCATAAAAATGAATCGTGTCTGCCCCGCTCTCTGCAAGTGCAACCGCTTTGGAAGCGGCTTCGCTGTTTAATGGAACACCTGCCGAGATTATGAGTCCTGTTTTTAATGCTCTTAATCCGGAGATTATCCTGCATGTTTCATTGTCATAGGAAAGCTCCATCATCCTGATTCCCGGAGCCCGCTCAAGGAAATCAATGTAGTTATGCTTTGACAGGCATGGGACAAGGCAATCGGCAAACTGGGCAAGATTGGCGGAATAGTATTCCGGATCAATGAAGAACATTGTGCCGAGAAAATATGCAGCCCTGACAGCGGCCTGCAGGACGTTTTCACTAAGAACCCCGAACTCCGGCTGCCTGAGCATGACAGGAAGAGGAATTTCGAAAACCGCCGGGATTTCAGAAGGCGGCGATCCGTCTTTGGAAAAACTGAGCCGGGACTTCCGGCGTGTGAGTTCAATTCCGGTATTGATATATTCGCGTCCGTGGATACCATCTCTTGTCGGCCTCACTATTTCGGACATATCCGTCCACATTGAATCAAAGCCCTCTCCCACGAACGGGCCGCGGTAACCTGCTCCTGAAACCGGAATCTTCCCGGTATGAGCCTGGTACCATGTCCGGTGGATTATATCTGCCGCCCAGTAATCGTCCCCGAGGGAACGGTACTCCGGGTTGATCACGCGGGAGAAGATCCCTCTCGTGCACTCCTGAACACAACGGAAACAGCTCTGGCATGCATACAAATATTCCGGTTCCTCCATGAGCGCGATATGCTTATAATTATCTTTGAAGATATTGTAAATGCATCCTTTCTTGACACATTTCCGGCAGCTTCCCGCGCAATCCTCACGAAATTCTATGGTAGTGTATTTCCCGATCGGCTTGAACCGTGGAGGCGCAGCTTTTACCGGAACCTGATACTTTTTTGGCATACTCTCCTCCGGACTAGGCTGTCTGCGGCCTTGGTGAAAGGCCTGCGGCTTCAACGATTCTTCCTACCGTCTCTTCCCATTCAATGGCCATTATGTGGATACCGTGCACCCCTTTTATTTCGCGCAGTGCGGCAATTGTTTCCAGGCAGATATCAATCCCCTCTCCGGCCGCTTTTCCTTTGGGCACGCCTCCCATCCTCTTTATTACCAATTCGGGAACATCCATTCCCGCCACCTTTTTCGCCATATATTTCGCCATTCCTTCCGATTTCAACGGAGTAATACCGGCAAGTATATGGGTTTTTTCGGTCAGGCCCTCTTCGCGTGCAAGTCGCATCCATTCCCTGAAGCGCTCAAGGTTGTAAACGCACTGTGTCTGGATAAAGTCGGCGCCGGCATCTATTTTCTTTGCCAGCCGGATGACCCGATACTCAAACGGATCGGCAAAAGGATTGGCGGCGGCCCCGATGAACATCTTCGGCGGAGATATGAGATCATATCCGCTCATATCTTTACCCTCCGTTTTCATGATCTTTACCATGTGAACAAGGTTGACCGAATCAATGTCAAAGACGTTCATTGCATCAGGCTGGCTCCCGAATGTCTGGTGGTCCCCTGAAAGGCAGAGTATATTCCTGATTCCAAGAGAAGATGCTCCCAGGATATCCGACTGAAGAGCGATCCTGTTTCTGTCCCTCGTGACCATCTGCATTACAGGTTCAAGTCCCATTGCGGAAAGATGCGCGCAGGCCGCTATGCTCGACATTCTCACAATCGCAGTCTGGTTATCTGTTACATTCACCGCATCTACATGCCCTCTCAGCAATTCGCCCTTTTTCCGGATTATCACCGGATCAGCGCCACGGGGCGGCCCGCATTCGGCTGTTACGGCGAATTTTCCATCTGACAAAACACTCTGCAGGTTGCTCAGCAATTCCGGCTTCATATGACATGATCCTCTCTTACCAGTTTTCTTGGTCCGCCTGCATGACTGGTTCGCCAGTCTTTCGGTGGATTGTATTTTCTCAAATTGTCAAGCTGCCCGAGGGCGGTCAGCCTCGTTATAATCTGCTGCCAGGCACAGTCCGTCTCCGGATTTACCTCGCATTTCCCGTTACGGGAACCGCCGCAGGGACCGTTCTGGAGCTTCTTGGCGCACCTTGAAACAGGGCATACTCCGCCGAAAAGAGCCAGTTTGCAATCACCGCACCCCAGGCATTCTTCGGTAAAGAGGCCTTGTTTTTCAAGAACACCGATAAAGGTTGTATTGACGCCCGGAAGCACCGGGACATCCGCAAATCTCCTTGCGATCGCCTGCACACCGGCTCCGCAGGCAAGGGATAATACGGCCGTATTTTTAGAAATTGCGCAAGCGGCTTCCCTAATGAATTCATCTTCACACTGCCGCTCGATGGTCAATTCTTCTATGTAGATGCTTCTGCCGTCTTTTTTAAATGAAAGGCGCAAAGCTGAAGCTAAAGTTGCAACCTCATCCTCTCCGCCGGCAAAGCATGTTTTCACGCATGTGCCGCAGCCGAGAACAAGCAGCTTTTTATACGGCGCAATAATTTCCCTGATTTCCGCAATTGATTTCTGTTTTCCGACTATCATAATGATTCTCTCCGTTTGAACTGAAACGCGAGCGCATTCCCCGACCGCTCTGCGGCGGGGTTAGCGAGCAAATTAAAAACAGATGATATTCCATACGGTGAAGATTCCCCGACCGCTCTGCGGCGGGGAGCTTCAAACCTTTAAATTCCCGCTTCACTTCGCCGGGTTTGGCCCCATGTCGTTAATATCCGACAAGATCTGCCGCAATATCTTCCCGGTATTTTCGGTATCGCCGGATTCAACATTGTGAAGCGAAAGGCGCCTTCCCTCCAGCCCTATTTCATCAAGCAGTTTTTTAACAAAGTTCACCCTTTTCTTTGCCCTTATATTTCCCTCCACATAACGGCATTGCCCTTCCGGACATACAAAAACAGCTACTGCATCAGCGCCGGACTCAAACGCCCTGAGAAGGAAAACATCCTTTACCATGCTTGAACAGGCCATCATAACAGTTTTAAGCTCAAATGCGTCTCCGGATAAAACCGGAAGGGACGCGCAGTCGTTGAATGCGTTGATGCAGTGAAAAAGCGTTATCTGCGGTTTATATTTTTTTATCATGGGTATTGCTCATAATTATTTAAAACTGTTAGTACTACTAAAAACAAAAAAGACGCCATTCCCCTTATCACTCGGGAATCAGACGTCTTTGTCTGTTTATCGCCGCGGCAAAAAGCACACACCATCGTGCGCACTGTGCCTATGTTGATTTCCTTCTTAAACCAATCATACAATTTGTCAAGTTATTTTATATGGACTGAGTCGGCATTCCTTCAATCTTCATGATACTTTCACGCAACTTTTGCGGTATCACAACTTTTTTATTCTCACTGTAGTTGTATGTCACGATCAGGCCTTCACCTTCTGCCGCTGTCTTCTGATGCTTCGTACTGACCACGATATAATTCATGGTAAAACGGTCCTTTTCGACCTTCGACACCTTTGCCCCGGAAAGGACTGTATCGGGATATGTCAGTGGTATCCTGAATTTACAGGAAGTGGACGCAAGAATTGGCCCTATGCCCTTTTGGGTCATCAGTTCGAGAAGATCAAGCTTTTCAAAATAAGCTATCCTGGCGCTCTCAAAATACCTGAAATAAACTGTGTTGTTTAGATGCGAAAAAGCGTCCATCTCTCCCCATGCCACGGGAATTTCAATTACTACCGGATATCCCTCTGTAAGCTTTTGCATAAACAGCCTCCCTTGAACCACAATAACGAGCTTATTCACCGCCAAGTAAAAAATAGAAAAATCAGCTTTTTACGAAACTGTCAATAAATGTTTCTTCGTAAAAATTTTTTAAGGACTTTCAACCCATACCTTTCTTTCTGTTGCCATGGGTCATTTCAACCTTTAATACATTTTCAATTGCGATCTTTTTACCACGTTTTACCAGTTGCCAGTTCAACTCCGGCTGTCAATCAATAATTCTTCATTTATCAAGAGGTATCAAGAGAAGTAGGTCGCTGTTTCGTTTCAATCAATTTGCAGAAGAACCGTAAATATCTGAGAGGGCGGGGAGTTTTTAAAGGCTCCGCCCCAATTACAACTAAACCATCCTCGTCTGGAAGACGATGGGTTTAAGAATCGTCGATTTGAAATCTACTGCATCTATTATGGGTTCTCCTTCTTGCTTTTCAATATATTGCTGAATCATTTCATCAGTTATATTGCCGGAGCTGACAGCCAAGTATCCTCTGGCCCAAAGGTGTCTTCCCCAAAATTGTTTTTGTAGATGTTTATACTCTGAAAGTAAGATTCGGGGGCTTATACCTTTTAACCTTTGAATTATCATGCTTACGTTTTGGGTCGATCGATACGATATAAATATGTGAATGTGGTCTGCAGATACCTTTCCGGAGATAATATCAATCTCATGTTCAATCGCAATCTGCCTCAAAAGATTTCTGGCACAGATAGCCACTTGACCAGTCAGTTCTTTTTTTCCGTACTTCGGAATTTAAATCGCATGTATCTTTAGATCGGTTTTTGTATGTGCACCAAGTTTATAACGTCGCATAACAACTTGATATAACCTTTTCTTCGCCTAAAGGCGAGGGGTTTTAACCATCCCCGAAAAGGATACTAAATAGTGTCCATCCGGAAATGGCCCTTTTGGGCGATCTCTGTGTCAATCCGCTGGATTTCATGTGCGACATACTATGCGTATGTCTCCGTGCAATACCTTGATTTTCTTGAGCTTGCCCATAATTGCCTATTTCCGAATTGGAAACATTTATGTGTACAACTATAGTTTCCGGATGGACACTAATTAATATTTAATGGAAAATAAAACTTAAAGCCTATGTGCAAATTCATAGAATGGTACTTAAATACTGGGAAGTGTTTGCCAAAGGGTTGGATTAAACACCGATCAGCGAAAGGCAGCTGAGAGAGTGGTTACAAAAAATCCTTCACTTCACTGGAAAGCCAGCAGCGTTTATCTTTCAACTATTTCATTTACTTGACCAATGACCGGGTAATAAGCGCTGATAAGATGATGAACAAAGCCAAGGGCTCTGTTTGACACAAAAAGCAAAAGGATAAAAGCGTCGTACCCAAAAAGCTGCGGGCGCTGGATAAATAAGCTACTTGGGGCAAATCCAATGCCGATGACTGGTTCTATGGCCATGGCAGCTTTAGCCTTACATCCCATAGGGTTTTCTTCCTGGGCTCATTTATATGGATGAAAAACAGCGGCAATGGAGCCAAGAAAATGTGGCTTGAAACCGGTCACAAGCTGTTGCCGCAAAATGGATGGATCAGAAAAGCGGCAAATCATTATGCGAATCATGCTCCAAACCAAATTCAAACAAATTTACAAAGAGCGAGCATATCGCGTTGAGCCGATGCAGGGTATAGTAAAAGAGATCTTCGATCTTGGTCGATGCTGAATGAAAGGTACAGTAAATAAAAGTTGGTTGTTTGCTGCCATGGGACTTACCGTCCAAATGCATCAGCTCAAAGCGTATCATGAAAAACGATTAACATAGAAAATTAAGAAGGAGGTCTTGGGATAAACTCCCCGACCTCTCAGATAATTATAATTGTTTCCTCTAAAATTATATTTATACTGCAACATTAAGAACAACCCTATAGCATTCGATGTATTCAATAGGATTACTTGTAGAGGATAAATCGCCTGAAATAAATAATCAACTTTTTCTGCCGATGGTCTTTCAACCAATAAGGCAAACAGCTTGACACCGGTAATGACGTGTGATAATTTTTTAATAATTGTTGAGACTTGTTTAGCATACACATTTTTTAATTATTTATATTGGGAGGCATGATGGACGATGAAACGAAAAACAGCCTAGCGCCTTCGGATAAAGATTCCATTGACGACCCGGATCTGATAAATCTTATTGAAGAGGTAAAAAGCACCCTTGATGATGATGATGAAATCATCGAACTGACTGAAGCTATTGACAGCGCCGAAGCAGAAGCAATTTCTTCAGAGAATCTGCCCTCGGACAGTGGATCAGACGAGAATTCGGATATTATTATTAAGGACTTGGATGATGATCTTGGTATAGACGATTATGTTAAAGATGATTTCGCAGCCGATCTCGGGATGAAGATAGAAACTGATCCAAATTTTTTAGTTAAACAGCCCGAACCGGAAGAACTCGATCTGGGCATCAGAGAAGAGGGGGAGTTAGGCAAAATTACGATATCTCAAAGGCAGATCGAAGATGCAATCGAACGCGTGGTCAACAAAATGTTTGGAGAGAAGATCGATGCCATTCTTACAAAGACAGTCGAAAGGGCTGTTTCACAGGAAATAATCAGATTAAAAAATATTCTTCGCGTCAGCAGCGAAGAAGAAATCGATTAAGCCGTTGTAATAAAATAGCTGTAACATTGAAATCCCGTGACCGGCATAAGTAGCCGTAACGAAATGATCAGTAATGTAATGGTTATTTTGTTACGGATCCTAATCACAATTTTATTTTTCCGGGTTCATCCCGTAAACAGTTCAATATGCTTTTTTATGTCGAAATTACAGGGGATTATTAATTAATCCCCCTTTTTATTAGTAAGCAAGAGATTATTCCCTGCTTTTTCCTACCTCTAAAGTAGGATAAAGAGCGGCAGGAAATAATTTCGCAAACCAACTTACACCCCCTCAAGAGGATTCTAAAAAAAGTTCCGTTTATCGGGATTAAGGTGTAATGGTTTCGTACAGCAATTCTGATATATTCAATCAATGAGCTTTGGGGGGAATTTTTGATAAAGCTGTAAATAGTGTATTCCGGGGGTTATTATAATGAGTTCAGATTTGCTTCAAAAAGGGTATGAGCCGGAAGGAGTTGAAAAACGCTGGTATCAATTCTGGGAAAACAACGGGCTTTTCGAAGCCAGGGAAAACAGTAATAACAAAAGCTATTCAATAGTTATTCCACCACCCAATGTAACCGGTGTTCTCCATATGGGACATGCCCTCAATGTCACCATGCAGGATATACTTTGCCGCTACAGAAGATTGCGGGGTGACAATGTGCTCTGGATGCCTGGCACTGATCACGCCGGAATCGCGACACAGAATGTTGTCGAAAAGAAGCTTGCTGCGGAAAATACCGACAGGCATCAACTCGGACGTGAAAAATTCATAGAGGCCGTCTGGGAATGGAGAAGGCAATCGGGCAGCGCAATAATAAACCAGTTGAAGCGTCTCGGCGCCTCCTGCGACTGGAGACTCGAACGTTTTACCATGGATGAAGGTCTTTCACTGGCTGTCCGAAAGGTCTTTGTTCAGCTTTATCATGAAGGCCTTATCTACAGGGGGAACTACATAATCAACTGGTGTCACCGCTGTCATACGGCCCTTGCCGATCTCGAAGTAGAACATGAGGAGGTTGACGGCCATCTCTATTATATCCGGTACCCCTTCCCCGGCGGTTCGGAAAGTATCGTCATAGCCACAACAAGACCTGAAACCATGCTTGGAGACACAGCGGTTGCGGTCAACCCGGATGATCCGCGCTACCAGAACCTGATGGAATCTTCCGTCATACTCCCGCTTTTAAACAGGGAAATACCTGTAATCAGAGATACCTATGTCGACATGGCTTTTGGAACCGGCGCCCTCAAAGTAACGCCTGCCCATGACCCAAATGACTTTGAAATCGGCAAACGGCACAAATTGGCGGAAATAAAAGTCATAGATGATGACGGGAAAATGACTTCGGAGGCCGGAAAATACGAAGGACTCGACCGGTTTAAATGCAGAGATGCCGTCGTTAAAGCCTTGAAGAAAGAAGGACTTCTGGAAAAAGTTGAACCGATAAAGCACAATGTCGGTCACTGTTACAGGTG
This sequence comes from Desulfobacteraceae bacterium, assembly GCA_003818505.1. Classification (GTDB taxonomy): domain Bacteria; phylum Desulfobacterota; class Desulfobacteria; order Desulfobacterales; family RPRI01; genus RPRI01. The sequence continues at coordinate 8,200 of RPRI01000129.1, forward strand.
CAAGACTGTTGTAGAGCCCAATTTATCCAGACAGTGGTTTGTGAAGGTAAAACCGCTTGCCGAAAAAGCCATAGAAGCTGTCGAAAACGGACGAACAAAAATTGTTCCTGAAATCTGGGCCGGCACATATTACGACTGGATGAGGAATATAAAAGACTGGTGTATTTCACGGCAGATCTGGTGGGGCCATCAGATACCTGCCTGGACATGTGAAAAATGCGGGCATCTTATCGTATCAACTGAAACGCCTGCTTCCTGCGAGGTCTGCGGGAGCGACCGCCCCGTTCAGGAGACCGATGTCCTCGACACATGGTTCAGCTCGGCTCTCTGGCCGTTTTCCACAATGGGATGGCCCGGTGAGAGCAGGTTGCTTTCGACTTTCTATCCGACATCAGTTCTTGTTACAGGTTTTGACATTCTCTTCTTCTGGGTAGCCCGGATGATGATGATGGGCATTCATTTCATGGACGACGTTCCCTTCAAGGATGTTTATGTTCATGCTCTTGTCCGTGATGAAGAGGGCAAGAAGATGAGCAAGTCGAAGGGAAACGTCATTGACCCGTTAAACATAATTGATCAATACGGGACTGATTCTTTCCGCATGACGCTCGCTGCATTTGCCGCACAGGGCCGGGATATCAAGATGTCGGAAAAAAGAGTGGAGGGATACCGCCATTTTATCAACAAGCTCTGGAACGCGGCCCGTTTCGCCCTCATGCATTTAAAGCTGGAAAATGCGGAAATAAAATATGAAAATCTTTCTCTTCCGGACAAGTGGATCCTTTCAAGGTTAAAATCCGTAAGCGAAAACGTTTCCTACGCTATCGATAACTACAGGTTCAATGAAGCGGCCGGAACTCTCTATAAATTTGTCTGGCACGAGCTGTGCGACTGGTATCTCGAAGCCATAAAGCCGTCTCTTTACGGGCATAAGGGGGAAGATAAGAAGGATGCCGCACTGGGCGCGCTATGGAGGGTGTTCCATGACACGCTTATCCTGCTTCACCCTTTCATTCCTTTTGTAACGGAAGAGATCTGGCACAAGCTTCCCGGAACCGACGGATCCATAATGAAGGCCGTATTCCCTTCGGATGAAAAAGATTTTAAATCCCTCTACTGCGATCCCGAAGCTGAACCGATGATGGAGCTCTTAATTGAGATCATAACAGGAATAAGAAATGTTAGAGGCGAAATGAACATCACGCCTTCGGCAGCCCTTGATGTCATTCTCCATTCGGATGACGGAATCAGGAGGAGCATAATATCTCAGAACGAGGATATTATTTCCGATCTTGCCGGCCTCAAATCCTTTTCTGTCAAAAAACCGGGCAAACGGCCGAAAAAGGCGGCCATGGGTGTTACGGAAAGAGCGACAATTTATATTTCCCTCGAAGGAATAATAGATTTTTCAAAAGAAAAAGACCGCCTTGAAAAAGAGCTCGGAAAGCTGAAAGATGAGATAGCTGCTTCGAATAAGAAACTCAGCAATGAAGATTTCCTGAGAAAGGCCCCCGATGACATAGTGGAAAAGGTTAAGGAAAAGTACCGGATACTGGTTGAAAAACAGCAGAAACTCATGTCGAATCTTGACAGAATAAAGATTATTGAAGCGGAATAGAATGCATTCCATAAATCATTTAATTCAAATCGCTCTTGAAGAAGATATCGGTCCCGGTGATATCACAACCGATAATGCTGTTGACCCTGAAATAAAAGGCAAGGGCATTATTCTGGCAAAAGAGCCTCTGACGCTGGCAGGCCTTGAAATCGCTGGAGATGTTTTTACCTTTATCGACTCCCGGGTTGCCTGCAGGTTTCTTTTCAAAGAAGGGGATGATGTTGCAGGCGGCGATATCGTCATGGAGGTGGAGGGAAAGCTGCGCACTCTCTTAAAAGGCGAACGCACGGCATTAAACTTCCTCCAGCGGCTATCCGGGATTGCCACGAACGTCCGTTCTTATGTAAAGCAGCTTGACGACAGGAATATCCGCCTTGTCGACACCCGTAAAACAACTCCCGGATGGAGGGTTCTTGAAAAATACGCCGTAAGGGTCGGAGGCGCTTATAATCACAGGATGGGATTATATGACGGTGTCCTGATAAAGGATAATCACATTATCGCATGCGGCGGGATTACAAAAGCAATCGAACGTATCCGGGATAAGGTCTCCCACCTTGTAAAAATCGAAGTTGAAGTTTCAGATCTTACTTCCGTAAAAGAAGCCACGGCCGCCAGGGCCGATATAATCATGCTCGACAACATGAACATTGACCAGATAAAAGAAGCGGCCGCACTTATAGGTAAAAAGGCAATAATAGAGGTTTCGGGCGGAATTACTAAGGAAAATCTGAAATCATTTTCAGGCACAGGGGTTGATATTATTTCAGTCGGAGCTCTGACACACTCTTCAAGGGGTGTAGATCTTAGTATGCGCATCATCCAATGATACCTCTTCGAGACACAATACCGTCAAGAAACCATCCGGTAGTAAACAACTCCATTATAGGACTCAACATTGCGGTTTTTCTTATACAGCTAACACAGGGATCGGCCCTGTACGATTTCGATTACCTTTACGGCCTTGTACCGGCGCGCTATTCAATACCGCGCATATCCAACTATTTTTCCGCCCCGGAACAGATTTTTCCCTTTATCTCCTTCATGTTTCTTCACGGCGGATTTCTCCATCTTATAAGTAACATGTGGACTCTATATATATTCGGGGACAATGTTGAAGACAAACTGGGACCTGTTCGTTATCTTTTCTTTTACCTCGCATGCGGACTTTCGTCCGGACTTACGCACCTTTTTTTCAATTATTACTCCGATCTTCCCACTATCGGGGCGAGCGGGGCCATTGCCGGGGTTATGGGAGCCTACTTCATACTCTATCCTGAATCAAAAATACTGACTCTGATTCCCATCATTATTATTCCCTGGATTACCGAAATATCGGCTTTTTTCTTTCTTGCTTTCTGGTTTTTACTGCAGTTTCTCAATGCTGCTGGAAGCGGCGGACAGGCAGGAGGAATAGCATGGTGGGCGCATATAGGGGGATTCATATTCGGCGTTCTGCTGCTGAAGATTTTACTGAAAATCCCGGAAACCGGCTTAACCGGAATGACAAGAGGGATGACCGAAAAGAAGAAGAGCCACAGGCTGCAGATCATAAGGCCGGTTGGTTCGGAAAAGGATACTGATCTTCACGGAACCCTTCAAATCACATCATACGAAGCAATTCTGGGAGTACAGAAGATAGTAAGTGTTTCTATGGGGTTCCGGAAAAAATTGTATAAAATTGTGGTACCCCCGGGACTGTCCGATGGAAGCGTGCTGCGTTTAAAGGGGCTTGGGCAGGAAAGCAAGGACGGGTTTAAAGGAGACCTCTTGCTCAAAATGGTCATAAAATCATAACAGGTTTGCAATTGCTCAGGAGTCAGAATTCAGGAGCCGGAATTCAGAATAGAAGCAGTGTAGTCTCCCACAAGTTGCTAACTTCTTAAAGTTGAGCGCTAGCAAGCGAAGTATCATCACAACCAAAGCAGACTTTCTTTTTATTCTGGCTTCTGGATCCTTAATAATCAAATGAGTTTTACAGCAGATCAAGCCTGTATGATTTGATCATCATTGCCGGGTGATAAGACTTTTTTACTTTTGCAAGACCGGGGATGCTCATATCGCTCTCCTTGTTGATGTATGTAAACCCATCGAAAAGAATTTTAGCGCATAAGTTGTCGAAATACTGGTAAAGCCCCTTAATACCTGCAAAAGCCTTTTCAAAGTGAAGCACACCAATCTCATCGGTCAGATAAGAAGCGATTCCGAAAGCGCTCATTTTGCCGTCAACACGAAGATACAAGCCTCTTACATCGAGAAGATCGATATTGTTGAGAGTATTTATTACGGCCTCTTTTTCGCATGCCAGGGCATCATTATCGGCCGGTTCACAGTTTCGCTCAATGCACCATTTTTCCAGAAAATCGATGCACTCCGAGGAAACATCAGATTTTATACTCCCTTTTTCAACTCTCTCTTTTGCCACATAATCTCTTTCAAACTGATGTATGAGATTTCTTTTCTGGGAATACCTGTTCCCTTTAAGCGCGGAAAGATCTTCCCTGAGATAAACATAGTCCTCATATTCTTTCTGCTCAGATATCCTGAAACAAGACTCTGTCTCATCTTTCCCGAATTTTTCAATATACTCTCCGGTAACAAACCAGTATTTTTGAAAACCGAGTTTTCCGGCAAGTTTATAAAGCTCCCTCGGAGTATATTCCAGTGAAGGTGAAACCGGAAGTATCAGGTGGCTTTTGTCTCTTTCTTCCGTGAATTGAGCTCCTATTATCAGGGCATCTTTTTCGATTATCCCTAAAGGCATGTATTTCTCATTTCTCCAGGCTATAATCGAAGGAAGCGAATAGACACAAAGATTATATCTCTGGTGACTGAAAAATTTTTTTAACGTGGAATAATCCGAATATTTTATCTCTTTCATTGTCATTTCAATATCCTGAGCATCGGCATGGAATCAGGCATTCTTTTAAACCCGAAATGGCTGTAAAAATCCCCCGAATTTCCTTCGGCAATAAGCCCAATCCATTTTATGCCTTCTTCCCCAAGCCGGGAGACCAACCTCTTTAAAATTTCAGCTCCTATCCCTTTTCCTCTGTATGAATTTATAACCGTAAGATCTTGGATATATGCATCGCTTGCCTTGTCACTGATTGCTCTTCCCATTCCTACGACATCTTCATCTTCCGTCGCAATCATAAAGCAGTGACTGCCTTTTATTATATGCTCAACCATAGAAGGATCATCCGGCATGTCCCTGCCCCACCAACCGGCTGAACGGTAAAGCGCGGTTATCCGTCTCATCTGATCTGAAGAGGGGTCAACCAGGAAGGTAAAATTCAGCATTTTTTATCTTTGGCTTTTACGGATTCTTTGATAAAAATGGAGGTTACTCGGTTACGTCCTTTTTGTTTTGACTGATACATTGCCTTATCAGCTCTCTGAACGAAGGCCGTTACATCTTCATTATTGCAATACTGTGTGACCCCTATACTTACCGACAGGCTTACCGGTTTTCCGGGGACAGGGTTAAACACCTGGTTTTCAGTTGCGATTCTGATTCTTTTTGCTACACTTAATGCTTTTCTGCCGGTTGTTTCGGGTAAAAGAACCGTAAATTCCTCACCGCCGTATCTGTGGGCCGAGTCCATAATACGCAAACATGAACTGATAACCTGACCGATCCTTAACAGGGCCTTGTCACCTTCAAGATGGCCGTAGGTATCATTATATTCTTTAAAATGGTCGATATCCATAAATAGAATGGAAAGAGGGCGTTTGTATCTGCTTGCCCTGTCTGTTTCAAGTTCAAGCTGGGAATGAAAATACCTCGAATTGTAAAGATTAGTCAGGCTGTCGGTTATGGCAAGCTTTTCCAGCTTTCCGAGCATCAGGTAACGTTCTTTGGCGAACTGCCGTTCCCTCAATACTCTTTTCAGCCTGAGCAGAAGCTCTTCCAGCCTGAACGGTTTGAAGATAAAATCACTCGCCCCCTTACCAATGGCATCAACATAGGAAAAATCTCCGCTGTAGCCTGTTATGACAATAACCTCAGAATCATAATCTTTTTTTATTATATCTGTAAGCTCGAGTCCGTTCATCCCTGGCATCATTATATCGGTCACAACAACATCGATATGGTTATTCTTCAAAAGCTCAATCGCTTCATAAGCGCCTTCAGCCTTTAAAGATCTGTACCCGGCAAATTCAATGAAATCACTCATCGAACTTCTAATTCCAGGATCATCGTCAACTATTAATATACTTGGTTCCATTTTTCCGATTGTTTTATCAGCTTTACAGGCATATAATAATCTTTGTAAATTTTGCCGGTCTTGACATGCTTTGCCTTTATCTGTTAGGAGCCGTTACAAAATAACAATTATATTTATGACCATTATGTTATGGTTCCTTATGCCGTTTTTTTATATTCGTATTCGGATTACTACTTTATTTTTTTACAGCGGCTTAAAGAGGCAATCTTTTTAAAAATATTGAATTTTTCGTTTTTTTACCTTTAAAAACCGGTGATGTCAACCATCATCAATATGGTATTCGAAAGATAGCGCCACTATTTCTTATTGAATGACATAAAGGTTTATTATGATTATCAATGGCCCGGTCTAATTAATGAATAATATCAGAAATTTCAGTATAATTGCGCATATTGATCACGGGAAATCGACTCTTTCCGACCGCCTCATCCAGGCAACCGGAATTGTTTCCGACAGAGATTTCAAGGACCAGATTTTAGACAGCATGGATATCGAACGGGAAAGGGGCATCACGATAAAAAGCCAGACCGTCTGCCTTCCCTATAAAGCAAAAGACGGCAATCAATATTTTTTAAACCTCATCGATACACCGGGACATGTCGATTTTTCATATGAAGTCTCAAGAGCGCTTGCATCGTGCGAAGGAGCCCTCCTTATTATTGATGCAAGCCAGGGGGTTGAAGCCCAAACCCTTGCAAACCTTTATCTCGCTATGGAACATAATCTTGTAATAATACCGGTAATCAACAAGATAGATCTGCCTTCGTCCGATATCGAAAGGGTAAAGCTTCAGATCGAAGAAGACCTGGGGCTTGACCCCTCAACCGCCTTACTGGTATCCGCCAAGGAGGGGATAGGAATAGATA
>RPRI01000130.1 GCA_003818505.1 Desulfobacteraceae bacterium
ATCTGGATCAACATGCTGGGGTAGGCAAGGAGATATTCGGCAAACCCTCCGTTGAATTCCCCTTTACCGAGAGATATCCTGTTTACATTACACAACGTCATCCGACCTGCGAGACAATACTTACATTTGCCGCAGTATGTGGGCCGCACGTTGACATGTGAATCAATCCAGCTCTGATCTACATTCGAACCCACCTCAACCACTGTTCCGCTGACTTCATGGCCCAGGATGCTGCCATCCGCCACATATTTGTACACAATCATGGAATGATCCGAACCGCAAAATCCCGCATTGGCCAATTGCACCAATACATGGTCAGCCTTAGGGACTGGCTTCGGCGTCTCTTCGAATACAAGTCCCTCATTTCGGTAAACAACAGCTTTCATCATAGCGCCATTGTCCTTCCACCGCAGACATTTATTGCCTGACCGGTAATATATGATGCTTCTTCACTGGCTAAAAAGGCCACGAGCGCTGCCACTTCTGAAGGGCTGGCAATCCGCTGCAAAGGAACCGTCATTCTCAGCCGATCTTCCTGCTCCGCCGGTGTACCGCCGTGTGCCTTTGCCTCCAGCTGAAACCTGAGTTTCATCAGGTCCGTCATGACCAATCCGGGGCAGACTGCATTAACACGAACACCAAATTGGGCTGTTTCCGTTGCCATCACCTTGGTCAGCATTATGACTGCTGTTTTGGAGCATGAGTAGGCTCCGGCATAGGCATGTGGTCCTTTCCCTGCCGTTGAAGCGGTGTTAACTATGCAGCCTCTTCTTTTTTCCAGGTCGGGATAGAATTTCTTAGATACTCTGAAAACTCCGTGTAAATTGACATCAATAGTATTGATCCAAGCTTCATCATCATATTTAACCACTGAACTGGGAGCGCCAAAAACGGTACCCGCATTATTGACCAGGATGTCCAGCCCCCCGAAACGCTCCCGAACAGACTCAACTGCTCCATCGATAGAGCTGACAGATGTCACGTCAAGCTCTACACACATAGTGTTGACGGAATACATGCGACGCAATTCTTCAGCAAGCATCTCCATTTCTTTTAATTGACCACGAAGATCGGCAAAACAGATATGAACACCATTGCCTGCCAGTTTTTCCGCAATCGCAAATCCGATTCCGGCTTTTCTTCCTGAGCCTGAAATCAAGGCGACTTTTCCATCAAGATCACTGTACATAAATTACCTCCCTAAGTGAATATGCTGAAACTTTGCGATTTTTTTGTATTTAATTAGTGTGTTAAAGATGATTTCAATCTCGATTTATCGCTTTCATATTTTCTCAATATATGTTTAATAAAAAAAATTAATGGAAGAAAATTATTAAAGCTATTTTGATATAAAATTATCACAATGATGATTTTATGGTTGACACACGGGAAATTGTTTGTCAAGATAAAAAATCAATTTGATATAAAATTATCACAATAAGGACCGACATGCTATATAAAAAGGGGCCTATACCACTGTATTTTCAGATTTATCTTCAGATGAAACAGGAAATCACAACTGGTGATCGACCACCCGGTTCCCCTATCCCGACTCTTAAAGAGATGGTGGAACAGACCGGTATCAGTCAGGGTATGATTCGTAAGGCATTTGAATTGCTTGAAATGGAAGGACTCATTTTTAAAAAGCCGCGCACAGGAACTTTTGTGCGGGAAAGTACCAAACAAGTCCTGTGGGTGCCTGCTTCATCATTAATGGAAATCAGGGAACGATTGCTATTTGATAAAGTCATACATCTGTCGGATGGTTGGGAAGATGCACCGAATCGTTTGATTGATATTTTCAAAACCCAAGATAATGTTTTGAAAGATGGATGTATCTTTAAATTGCACTTTTTGTTGATTTCCAAAGAGGATGATCGGAGGCGTAATCTTTCGAATCTTTTTGTTCCGCTGTGGCGCTATAACGAAGTCTCCCTCGAAGGTTTGAGGGAATCACCACTAAAGACGGTGGTCAATGACCGTAAAATCGTCAAAATCAGGCAGATCATCCGTCCATGGTTTTGTGACAGCATTGCGTCAGAGCACCTTCAACTCCCGGAAGGCACACCAATCTTTCATAGAACATTGATTTCCTTTTTGGCCGACGGACGTTTGCTGGGTGTTCTTGAACAACTTCCAACTGTGTATGCACTGGAGAGAGATATCGATATTATGTGATCTATTGGAGGGAGAACAGATTTTCCCATTGCAAAAAAAGTAATGCTTAACCCGGCTTTTTTTTAAAAAACCATTTATGGAGGTATCCATGTCAATTGTCGATGCAAAAGAGATGCTCTTGAAAGCAACCAAGGGGAAATACGCTGTAGGCGCTTTTAATGTTACCAATATTATTCAGATGGAGGCTGTTGTCGCTGCCGCTGAAAACAGGAAATCCCCGCTGATAATCCAAAGCTCTGTTTCGCCTACCAAGTTTTTACGCCCGGAAGTCCTGGTTGCGGTCTACAGAACGCTTGCTGACAATTCTACTATTCCAATATGCCTCCATCTGGACCATTGTGATGATGTCGAATACTGTAAAACATGTGCTGATGCCGGCTATACAAATATTATGATAGATGCCTCAAAACATGATATTGCAACAAACATCCTTCAAACTAGGGAAATAGCCGACTATTGCCATAGGTTGGGGGGAATCTCTGTAGAGGGAGAACTTGGCACTGTATGCGGCATCGAGGATCAGGTTAAGGTGGCCGAAGATGAAGCCGCTTTGTGCGATCCATTACAAGTTCTCGAGTTTATAGAAAAAACCAGTATAGACTTGTTTGCGCCGGCTATCGGGACAGCTCATGGCGTCTACAAAACCAAATTCCCGAAGCTTGACTTTGAACGTTTGTACCGAATTTTTCAGATTTTGAATGGTTCTGGCGTCAAAACGCCCCTGGTAATACATGGGGGTACAGGTTTGCAGCCGGATGTCGTAAAGAAACTGGTCTCTTTAGGAGGTTCCAAGTTTAATGTGTCTACGGACTTGAAACACGCTTTAATAGACACCACATATCAATATATCTCTGCCCATCCTGATGAATACAACCCGGGCAAAATTGATCAGGCTGTTCGTAAATCCATTATGGGCCGAATCGACTATTGGATTGATCTTCTGGGATGCGCCGGAATGGCCTGATTGGAAAATCAGATTTAACTTCTTTTCATTAAATAGCTGTCTGCCCGATAATAAATTTTCTCTATAGGTGATGTTATGTCCGCACTAAAAGCAATATTTTTTGACATGGATGGGGTAATTATTGATACTGAAAAAGATGGCCACCGTGTAGCATTTAATCAAACATTTATCGAATTCGGTTTTTCGTTCCAGTGGAGTGTTGGTTACTATCATGAGCTTCTTCAGATTTCTGGTGGTAAGGAAAGAATGAGGCATGATTTCAGGACAAGGGGAATTCCCGAACTAAAGTCAGATCAATTGGATGAACTGATCATTAAAATCCACAAGAGAAAAACCGAAATTTTTATTTCTTTGATTGAGAGCGGAAAACTCCCCCTTCGACCGGGGATATACCGGTTCATGAAAGAGGCCATGAAAAAGGAGATGATTTTAGGTGTTTGTACAACAGCAAATGAACGTTCCGCTTCTGCCGTCACTAAAGGGGTGCTTGCTGATATAGCTTTTGACTTCGTTCTGGCTGGTGATATGGTGAAGAAGAAGAAACCGGACCCGGAAATTTATCTTATGTCTCTTGAGAAGACAGGACTGCCGGCGGAATCTTGCATAGTGGTAGAGGACTCCAGAAATGGCGTGACTGCAGCAAAAAGTGCAGGTCTCAATGTTATTGCCACAACCAATCAATATACGGAAAATGAAGACCTTGGCATGGCCGATATCATTGTTTCCTGTTTAGGGGATTATGATGGAGAAAAAGCGGTAGTGAAAAAAGCCGGTAAAATGCCGCTGCCAGGCGGCGTGGTGACGGTCTCACAACTGATCGAATATTTTTCAAACTGAGGGATGTATGATCGTCTGTCGGTTTGGAAGGCCATACAAGGAAAAGCCGTCTGAGAGCCGTCAACTTCAAAAAATTGTAAAAAAACAACCGGCCCATTTCTGGATTACATTGCCGGTTTTGTTTAAAGCCCACTGCTAACATTTTAAAATCATTAAATTATTTCTAATTTTGTATTTAGACTCTTTCGGGCATGGTTCAAAAATCAGGTTTTCCAGTTACCGGCTATTTGGTGGGGAGACAGAAATTTATAATATACTGAAACAATACAATAATTGGTGGTCCCAACGGGATTCGAACCCGTGTTACCGGCGTGAGAGGCCAGCGTCCTGACCGCTAGACGATAGGACCATTTTATGAAAGTATCAAATATAGAAAAGGGCGGGAGTTGTCAAATTCTATTTTGATCAGCTGTTTGGAACGATCTTCTTTCCTTTTCTGTATCCTATGGCAAAATAGATAAGAGGCCCAAGAAAAGGTATCATGGCGGTAAAGCCCCACAATGCTTTTGTTATAATGGAACCGAAATCCTTCTTTGAAATATCAATTACCGCCCACCATGTTAGAAGCAGGAAAACAATCCCGCCCGCGATTATAATTTTTGCCTTCAATATCTTATCCTTTCAGCATCTCCGCCACCTTCAATATTGCATCAATATAATAACAGCTCGGGTTGTACATTCGGATGACCTTCTCGGCCTTATCCACCGTGATTCCTGGATACCAGCCGCTTTCCTTGAGAAAATTTGCGATGCTTGCTATTGCATCGGCATGTTCAAAAAGGTCTATGCACCCGTCCATGTTGCCATCAGTCGCGTATGCCATGATATTGCTCGGAACAAACTGCGGAATTCCCATGGCCCCGGCATAAGACCCGGTAATTTTCAGGGGATCTATCCTCTCTCTTTCCGTGTATATTAAGAAGGACTTGAGCTCTCTGTATGCCCATCCGGATTTTTTCAGGGCCTTCTTTTCAAATTCATCCCGGGAGAGAGTTGTTTCACCCGAAATCTCGTTCCAGAACCTGCTTCTAATATCAGGATCAAAGAGGGATGCCATCGTGGAAAGGGTATTCAGTACGGATCTCTTGCCGAGGGTTTTTCCGAATTTTGATTCGACAAGGATTATAGCAGTAATTATGGATCTGTCTACGCCATATTTTTCTTTAGCTTCTGAAAGCTCCTTTGCATACTTTTGCATATATATTCTGGCCCCGACAACCGAAAGGGTTGAAGGGTACTGTTTGTAATTTAAACCGGCTTCCCGGTGCACAAAAAACATTGAAACACCTTTTGTGTCAAACCTCATCCGTGGAGAGCAATAAATTCCGGAAATTTTATTCCTATCAAATCCCTCCGAAATGAGCTTTTTCTGCAACGGCTCGAAGTAATTAAAATCGGCGCTCACTCCCTGCCCGGGACTGAAGAAGGCGATAACGAAAAGAAATCCAGAAAGAGAAAGGTATTTTTTCGTCAACAAAAAGGCCCCGTGCATTAAACATTATCCTTTATATCATCAGAAAGCCCCGTCCGGACTTCGAACTCCGATGTACCCGGGTAACCGGCCTTAAATTCGATATTCGGAATGGGAACATCAAACCGTTTTCTTTCCGTAAATATGCAGACATGTCCATATCCGGCCGAACGCATCATAGGCAGAGCCTTATCATAGTGCCGCCCTATGCTTTCTGGATCATGAGCATCGGAGCCGATTGTTATTCCCACGCCAGCTTTGCGGCACTTTTCCAGGATAGGAAATGAAGGAAAAGCCTCTTTTGCAGGGTAATCATATCCGCTGGTATTCACTTCAACGGCAATATTTTTTTTTGCAATTTTGTCAATAATATGATCCAGCTCTTTTTCAAAGTTGTCCGCAGGCTTTCTTCCGAATTTTTTTACAAGATCGATATGGCATATGACATCAAAATAATCGTAATCGAGCATTTTATCAAGATGTTCCAGGTAAAGTCCGTAAATCAGGTCTGTCTCGTTTTCACCTTTGCTCCAGCCGGACTTTCGGCTGACGACATCAATTCCGGCAGGAAAGTGAAGCGATGCGCCTATGACATCAAATGAAAAAGATTCTGCAATTTTATTGAAAAGACTTATATGTACGTGATTAAAATCGATCTCCAGACCGGCTTTAATGCTAATGGCTTCCCTGTAGCGGTTTTTAATGCGCGAAACAGCCTGAAAATAGAAGGGCACCTCTTCAGGAGCCATTGAAAGTCTGTTTCCCGGTTCGCCCAGAGTCAAATGGTCAAGAAAGCATATTTCTTTTAACCCGGCCGAAACCGCTTTTTTGACATAAGACTCCATGCCGCCTTTAGCATGGTTGCAAAGCATGGTATGTATATGATAGTCAACCGGAAATGAAATATTTGTTTTTTCCTGATTCATAAGCATCGCCCTTTATAATATCTGGTATAATAGACATGCTATATGCTACAATGTCAAATAATAACAACGGCCAGAATTTTTAGACAGGATTAAAAGGATTGACAGGATATTGCCTGCGGCGAACACGGGTGATGCGGTGGGGGGAAAAGAAGACCTGACCCGCAAAGTGATCGGTTACGCTTACCGGATTCCGCGAAGCGGATGCATGTTTCAGACCGCTCTTCCTGAGCGGGCTGACAAATCATCTTGTTAATCCTGTTAATCCTGTCAAATATGTTTTTCTAAGAGTTAACCGGATAAATTTTCGCATTGAAAAAAAACACGAAAACAATATATGCCTGCCAGTCCTGCGGATACCAGGCTCCCAAGTGGCTAGGAAAATGCCCGGACTGCGGTCAATGGCAGACCTTTGTTGAGGAATATCAGGAGGCAAAAACAGCCGGTTCATCCATCGAGGGCCTGCTTTCAGCCCAGAGGGCGCCTGTCCGCATTGACGAGATAGAGTTTGACGCGGAGGAACGCATATCAACCGGCATAGGCGAATTTGACCGTGTCCTGGGAGGAGGACTTGTGCCGGGAACATTGATCCTGCTGGGCGGTGATCCCGGAATAGGCAAGTCTACGCTGATGCTGCAGGCGCTTTGCAGCCTGGCCGGAAAGGGATTTAAGGTTCTTTATGTTTCCGGCGAAGAATCGATAAAACAGATAAAGATAAGAAGCAGAAGGCTTTCAGCAGAAGCCCCTGGTCTTCTTGTGGTTTCGGAAATAGACATCGAGGCGATTCTTTCGATGGCCGGAAATGTTAAACCCGATGTCCTCGTAATAGATTCCATCCAGACCATGTTCTGTCCGGATCTTTCATCCGCCCCGGGAAGCGTTAGCCAGGTAAGGGAATCGGCCATGAAACTCATGCTTCTTGCCAAAAAAACCGGTCTTCCGACATTCCTTGTGGGCCATGTAACAAAAGACGGCGCCATTGCAGGCCCAAGGCTTCTTGAGCACATGGTGGATACTGTGTTATATTTCGAGGGGGACAGGAACCACGTTTTCAGAATCTTAAGATCGGTTAAAAACAGGTTTGGATCGACAAATGAGATAGGCGTATTTGAAATGAAGGAAAAGGGTCTCGATGAAGTTTCCAATCCTTCCGCTGCGTTTCTTTCCGAGAGGCCTTTGTGTTCTCCCGGTTCCATAGTTACAGCCAGCATGGAAGGGACGAGGCCGATTCTTGTCGAGATTCAGGCCCTTGCGGGCAGCACAAATTTCGGGACTCCGAGAAGGACAATTTTAGGGCTCGATCACAACAGGGTTGCTTTGCTTGTGGCTGTCATGGAAAAAAAACTTGGAATGCATCTCATGGGTTATGATATTTTCATGAACGTGGCCGGAGGCGTGAAAGTGGACGAACCGGCTGTAGACATGGGCATAATCGCCGCTGTCGCTTCGAGTTTTCTGGACCGGCCCGTTTCTGACGGATCTGTTGTCCTGGGTGAAGTCGGTCTCACCGGCGAAGTAAGGGCAATAAGCCATGTGGAAACAAGGGTCATGGAAATAAAAAAGATGGGGTTTAAAAAATGCCTTGTTCCTGAAAGCAATCTTAAACGCATGGCCGTGATTGATAATATAGAGATTGCCGGGATAAGAAACATATCCGAGGCCATGGAAATTCTGTTTTAATACTGTCTTGCGTAACTATTCAGCCACAGATTTACAAAGATGAACGCAGATAGATTTAAATGCAGTAGCTATTAAGGAGCCGGAAGCCAGAATTCAGGAGCCGGAATAAAAAGGAAACCCGCTTTGGTTAAGGTGATACTTTGCGAATGTTCAGCTTGAAGAAGTTGGTAAGTTGCGGGGGACTACATTGCGCCTGTTCCGGATTCTGACTTCTGAGCAGTTACCATCTTTCTTGACTTGCTAAGTACTTGAGTATATGAAACGTCCATCTCCCAAGGCAAACAAATGGGAAGATCATTATTCCCGTCTGGCCAGGAAGGAAAATTTTCCTGCGAGGTCGGTCTACAAGTTACAGGAGATCCAGGAGAAGTTCAGGCTTATAAAAAAGGGAGATAGGGTTCTTGATCTCGGATGCTCTCCCGGTTCCTGGACCTTATACGCTTCGGATTTGGCGGGTGAGAAGGGAATGATTGTAGGAATTGACCTTAAAAAGGTTGAAATAAAAGTTCCGTCCAATGTCAGGATTTATAACTGCGACATTCTCGAAATTGACGATCAACGCCTTGCTTCGACAGGAAAAGATTTCAACGTTGTTATAAGCGATATGGCGCCGGCTACAACGGGCGACAAGTCCGGGGATGCGGCAAGATCATTCGAATTGTGTGTTGCGGCTTTTAATATTGCAAAGAAGCTTCTTTTACCCGGGGGTTCCTTCTTATGCAAAATATTTCAAGGCGGGGATTTTAAGAAATTTTCAGAGATGGTCAGAGCCGAATTCAATTTTCTGAAAATTTTCAAACCTCAAAGCAGCCGGAAAGCCAGCAAGGAAATATATATAATTGGGGTAGGGTTCAAGGGGTCAGGGATTCGAGGGTTCGAGTGACGGGAAAACCCGATGCAGCGATTCCGGCATTGACACCCTGCCGGAATTTTAAAAAGAAATATCATAAAATAATATTGACGAATTCGTAAAAAATCATAAAATCCTTCACTCCCGTGAAAACGGGAGTCCAGAAGTATTTGAAAAAACTGGATAGCGCTGGCGCTTCACTAAGCGCCCCGCTTTCGCGGGAATGACGTAAAAGAGAAAATTTTGACTTTTTGCGAATATATCAAAATAATAAAAAGTACCGGGAGGTTATCATGTCGGGTCACAGCAAGTGGTCTTCCATAAAGCATAAAAAAGGCGCGGCTGATGCAAAGCGCGGCAAGATCTTCACCAAGCTCATAAAGGAAATAACAGTTGCGGCAAGAATGGGAGGCGGAGGGGATCAGACATCGAACCCGAGGTTAAGGTCGGCGGTGCTTGCGGCTAAAGCAGAAAACATGCCGAAGGATAATATCGAAAGGGCTATAAAAAAAGGAACGGGCGAACTTGAAGGGGTCAGCTACGAAGAAATTACTTACGAAGGATACGGGCCCGGAGGAGCGGCGGTTCTCGTGGAATCCCTGACAGACAACAAAAACAGGACTGTCGCGGATATACGCCATATTTTCAGCAAAAGCGGGGGGAATATGGGTGAAAACGGGTGCGTTGCCTGGATGTTCAGCAAGAAAGGTTATATTACTGTATCAAAAGAAAAAGCAAATGAAGAGACCCTGATGGAGATTGCCCTTGAAGCCGGAGCGGAAGATGTAAGGGAAGACGACGGAATTTTCGAGATAATAACGGGCACAAACGACTTTGAATCGGTAAAATCCGCACTGGAAAAGACTTCAATCCCATTCCTCGAGGCGGAAATAACCATGCTTCCCCAGAATACGACTAATCTTGAAGGAAAAGACGCTGAAAAAATGATCAAGCTGATGGAAACGCTTGAAGATTGCGATGATGTTCAGAAGGTATACACAAATGCCGATATTCCGGAAGATATGGCCGGATAAGAATAAAAATCTTTCCCGTTCAGGAAGTTTTGTAAGAAATTAAGAATTCATTCTGCGAGAGCATTGCAGAACCTCAGCACTTTCCCCAACAATCACAAATCCGTTCGTTGTTAATTTCAGTTGGTTCATCAGGGTTTTTAGACAGGATTAACGTGATTGTCAGGATGTTGCCGGCCGGCCGGAAGCCGAACAGGCAATAAGCCATCGCCTGCGGCAAAAAAGGCAATCCCGTGGAGAAAAAAAGACCCGCAAGCGCCCTCCGGTCACAGCGAAGCGGATGTGTGTTTCAGGCCGCTCTTCCGCAGCGGTCTGACAAATGATCTTGTGAATCCTGTATATCCTGTCAAAATAATTTTTTTTTAAAGGGTTAAGCCGGCAAAAGTGAAAATAGACAACTCAATCATTAACGCGGCAGCAGAATGGAACCTCACGGTAACAAACATCCACAGGAATATCCCAATCGCCGGTAGCCCGGAACGCTGTGAACTCAGGTTCGTCATCGAATGCAATAATAACCGGCTTTATCTCATTGAAAGTGTTTTCGACACTGATGTTTACCATAAACTCAATATAATTTCCTGCCTCAATTATCTTTCCGGCAGGAGTCTCTCATCTGTAAATCCATATATTTGTAATAACAAAAAGGAATATATCGTCGATTATGATGAAAGGTTCTGGCAGCTTTCTCCTTTTGTTGATGGGGTGGCTCTGGACCGGCCGGAATATGTCTTTGATAAGTGGCGGGGCGGAGTGTTTGCAGATTTTCTGATTGACTTGGGGAATAAGTCGAAAGGGATCCCCCTTTTTAACGGTACCGCTCCGTTTTCAATACCGGATTATATTTATAAACTCATATCTCAGATAAGAGAAAATGATCCGGAAGTGCTTGGTAAAATCGAACCTGTGATAAGCTTTCTTGAAAAAAGATTCATTAAAGTTCATGACATGCTGCCGGTTGCGTTCTGTCACGGCGATTTTCATCCGCTCAATATAATATGGTCGGAAGATTCGATAAAAGCCGTAATAGACTGGGAGTTTATGGGAATCAAACCCCGGATATATGATGCGGCAAACCTTATAGGATGCATCGGCGTAGAAGACCCCGAAGGACTGACCGGGGAACTGGCTTGTGATTTTATTGCAGCTTTGAAAGAGGCGGGATTAATTTCAGGCATAAGCCGGGAAGTATTTATCGAATTTGTTGTGGCTGTCCGCTTTGCCTGGCTTTCAGAATGGCTCCGGCATAAAGACCGAGAAATGATAGAACTCGAAACCACGTTTATGAACCTTCTTGCGGATAATTACGGTATGCTGAAAAATACCTGGAAATTATAACGCAATTTTTACCGTCGCCGTTTGTTTGGCGCCCGGTGCAAGAAAGGGTCTGCTTTAAAGGCCTAGTTGGGTTGAGATGGCCTTGTTGAGACGTTAAGGGTAAAAACAACAAATGTATATATGTAATGAGTGCGGCAGGACGCATGAGAATTCTGCTTTTTATCTCTTCTCCCGCTCTTTGCCTTCAAAGCTTTTTTTCATATAGCCGGGAAGATTGGTTGTAATGGACTTTGCGCCGAGACGCCTGAACCTTCGAGCTGTTTCAGGATCATCGACAGTCCACACATGGTATTCATAGCCCTCATTTTGTATGGCCTTAATGAAAGAATCCTCAATAATCTTGCGGGTTGAGCTGAATCCGTCTGCTCCTGTTTGCCTCAACACATCGATTACGTTTTTTAGGGAAGGTTCTGTTTTGCCCGAGAATTTATCTTTCTTAAAATCCGATAACCAGAATGCTTTTATCTCTGGTTCTTTGCTCTTGAAATTACGTATGACATCCTTATCAAAAGAGATCACAATAACCTGATTCTTTTTCAATCCTGATTTGACCAGTTCCTCAAACAGCCTTGGCAGAATTTCCGACTCGCTTTTGATTTCAATATATATTTTTTTACCTTCGGGGATTGTCGCAAAAACTTCTGAAATCAATGGAATTTGAGTTCCCCGCCATTTTTCCCCAAACCACGAGCCTGCATCGAGTTTCCGCAAATCTTCCAGAGTGGATTCTTCAACAATCTTTTTTACTCCGGATACTCTCTTTGTGTCTTTATCGTGTATGCAAACAATCGCCCCGTCTTTTGTTAGCTGAAAGTCACCCTCAATCGCATCAGCACCCTGCTCCCATGCAAGCCTGAAAGCAGGTATCGTATTCTCCGGGGCCATTTTCGAGGCGCCTCTGTGTGCAACTACTATGGAATCCGGCTCATTAACAGATTCTGATTGCCGGATAGGTGGATTTGCATTCTCTTTAACTTTAATTTCAGCTAATCCTTTCTGCGGGGTCAGCAAGCAAAAAAACATCGCCGTGTAAAATATTACAAGTTCAATTACCCGCGTATTCACGTTTAGCTTTCCGGACCTCATTCTCATACACGTCCCTGGAAATCTTGTCTGCGCGGTAGTCCTGTTTAAGATTACGGATTTTGTTTTTGTAGTTCTCTTTGAGATTCTGAACAATTCTCTTGTATTCCGCTTTGCTTATTCTTTCAGCCTTATAGGCTGATTTTACTGAAGCGACACTCCATTTGACATGTTCAGTTTTGCCTGTGGTGCCTGACACTCCGGACTTTTTGGTCTCAATGACGGAGGAATCAGACGGGGTGCTCACCGTTGCATCCTTTATCCCATTACTGATTGCGCGGTACAGCACTATCCCGCCAAAAACAACGGAAATGACTGCTATTATATACATCACGTATTTCGGGATGCCGCCGAAGAAAGAAAGAACCGGCCTGGAAGAACTTGATTGCGGCATACGGTGATGCATACCGCCGTAGGGGAACAACAGTTCGTTACCCTGTTCGCCGGATGCGGCAACACTCTCAGGTATCAGCCGGGGTATCGCAAATCGGGGAATGCTGTAAAGGCGTATCGGCTGAGGAATACCTTTGAGCTCTTTAAAGCCGACCTCCTGTGCCGGCACCTCGGCCTTGTTCATGGCCATGTACACGGCTTCGCTCAGGTAAATCTCGTCGGCAGGAGCAACCCCTTCAATGCGTGACGCAACATTAACGGGCTCGCCGAAAATATCATTTTTGGTAACCCGAACTTCACCCAGGTTTGCCGCCACACGTATCTGTATGCGCTTCTCTTCCGGTGCATTAAGATTGTACTCATGCATGGCATCCTGCAGCGCCATGGAACATAGCATGGCGTCAGTGGGTGAACGGAAAGTGATAAGCAGCGCGTCGCCGATACTTTTGACTACGATGCCTTTAAAACGCTTTATCAGCGGAAGCAGAGTGCTGTCAAAAGTCTGCAAAAGATGAGCATTTTCAGCTCGCGACTGCCGGCTCGTCGTAGCCGTAAAGCCGGCGATATCGACAAAGAGTATCGTAAGATTTTCAGTTTTTATATTCATACACCCAGCTTTTTGCCCGTTCTTCGGCAGTATCAGAAATTAAGACGGAATCGTAAAAAACCTGTATAAAATTATTAAAACTCTCTTTTTATGCAATATTGTATAGCTCAATTGTGACTGCGTGTCAAACAGGCTCATGAAACCAAAAGTTTTACAAAAACATAACCGCCGCTTTTATAACCAAACGATTTTAAAACAAGTTGGTAGCTGCTGAATAGTACTTTGCAGAATGTGTCAAAAGGAATTTTATAAGATCTCTCCTGATCAGGATCAACATCCAGAATTGTCACATCGCCTGTTTTCGTATCAAACCCTCCGACCGGTGAAATGTGGGGGATGTTCAAAGCTCTGAGAAAGGCTCCCTGATCGAAGTGGGCGATGATGAGGCAGTCACCCTTTGTTTCAAAATCAGAAAGCCGGCTCTTCAGTTCTGTTGTCGTTTTTTCCATTTGCCCCGGATTTTTTGGAGCCCCGACCGTTTCCACTGTTTTATACCCGATACCGTACGCATCGAGACTGCTCTTCACGATCTCTCCAAGTAGAGGCAGAGGGAGTCCGCGTTTTCCGTTGTCCCCTTTTTCGCTCATTCTCTCCTTCCAGTTTCCCGTCCTCACTTTTTCAAGAATATCCTTCTGGTCAATTGGAACAAAGTTGCCGAACTGCTTCTCCCTGATGGCATTTACGACCGAAACGACAGTTGCAACAGAGCAGGCTGCTTCATTATATTGTTTTACATGGTGCTTTAAAAGTGCGGCTTTGAGAGGATTCCCGCCGGTATTTACGGGGTCGTTAATGTATACAGCTTTCCGGCGGCCGAAAGCGCCTGTCCCTGATATTTTGTGGAAAAAGTACTGAATGTAAAAATAAGCATTTATTATGGTTCTTCGAAGGTTCATATGATGTCCCTGCTGTTGAGTTTCATATTTCAGGTAAAGACTGCTGCTTCCATCTGTTCAAATCGTCCGTTTCCGTCGTATGTGCAAAAATGCAGAGACAGGATAGCCCTCCGCGTTTTCCCGAAAAGGGTTGCTGAAAGGTTATCATGATGAATTAATGTACCCATATTGGGAACTTTTGTACCCTTCTTGATAACATATTTCAAGAATGTACTTTGATTGAGAAGGGATCAAAAATGAATCTGATTCCATCCTTGTCACGTCATAGCGTCGCCTCCAGATAGGGACGCATGACCTTCTCGACGCACGGCACACCCTGGCATAAAGCATCTTTATTGTAGTCGAGAAATTCGGTTGCTATGCCTATGTAACAGCTTTTCTTCCATAATGTGCAGGGTGAATAAAGATAAAATGAAATGTGCTGGTTATTGACGGTATCTACTTATCATCAACTTTTGACATTGCGTCGAGGTGTGGATTACCATTTATACATGTGAACTTGAATCCTCCCATGTTCGCACGGATCGGTCCAACTCTTTCCTCACGGCCAGTCCCAGTTTTTCTATGACATAAGGCTTTTTCACGTAGGCGCCTGCGCCAAGGGCCTGGACGGCTTTCACACGTTCCGATTCAGAAAAGCCGCTCACTATAATCGCC
>RPRI01000131.1 GCA_003818505.1 Desulfobacteraceae bacterium
AAGGCGCTTGCCCGGAAAATAGCTTATGTGCCCCAGAGTCTCCCCGTCGATTTTCCTTTTACGGTATCTGAAGTAGTGCTGATGGGACGGACACCGCATCTTGGAATGCTCGGTCTGGAAAAGGATAATGATCTGTTTAAGGCAAAACAGGCAATTAAATTCACTGAACTGGACCACCTTGCCGGCCGCAGAACAAACCAGTTGAGCGGCGGCGAATGCCAGCGGGTATTTATCGCAAGAGCTATCTGCCAGGAGACGGAAATTGTACTCCTGGACGAGCCTACGGCATCTCTTGATCTTGCCCACCAGACCCGGATCATGGATCTGATGGAAAAATTGCAGAAGGAAAGGGATATTACGGTTGTCATGGTGTCGCATGATGTGAATCTCGCGGCCATGTATGGAAAAACTCTGCTTCTTTTGAAGGAAGGCCGAATCGTGAAACATGGAACGCCGGATGAAGTGCTGACCTTCCAAACACTTGAAGCGGCGTATGGATGCACGCTGTTAGTAGATGAGAGTCCGCTAGGTCATTTCCCTCGGATAACTCCGGTGCCGGGACGACTCATGAAAATATAAGATTAAGTCTTACGTTTGCGATTAATATTAAATGGTCGATGTTTTTAACCCCTGATCCTCGACCACCCGACCCCTTGAACCTTTCAATCCTTTTTTAACAATAGTTATTGACTTTGAAAATTTAAATATATAAAAGAGATTACCATTCAGGTGCTTTTATTGAGATAATAAAAAGGGAACCCCGTTAAAATCGGGGACGGGCCCGCCGCTGTAATCGGGGACGAAAACCGCATTAAACCACTGGCCGTTTCACGGTACGGGAAGGTGCGGCAATTAGGATGATCCGTTAGTCAGAAAACCTGCCTGAATATTTATGGATGCCCTCCGAGGACTTGGGTATCATGTTCTGATCAGAGGATAAAAAAGGGAAATCCCCGGATCGATTTATTTCGGTCCGGGTTTTTTTATTCCCGGACCCGGATTAACTTATTTAATTTGGGAAAGGAGAAAGTATCATGTTTAAGCGTTTGAAGTTTTTGTTTATCTTTATTCCGCTGATCTTCACAGGTATTTGCCGCGCCGAAACGGTGACAGAAGAAAATAAAGGCGCTGTAACCCTCCCGGAAGTTGTGGTGACAGCAACCCGAACCGCGAGTGAAATCGAAAAGGTTCCGGCCGGTGTATCGGTTATTACCCGTGAAGATATAAACAATTCGAATGCCGGATCAATAACTGATCTTTTGGGTTCAGAGGAAGGAATTGTTGTGCGGAATCTCATGGGCAGCGGCAAAAACGCACAGGTTGATCTTCGCGGTTACGGCGAAACCGGGCCTTATAACACCCTGGTTCTGGTGGATGGCCGGAAGGTGAATTCGATTGATCTCAGCGGTGTCGACTGGACACAGATTCCGGTTGAGCGGGTGGAACGGATTGAAATAGTCAGGGGAACCGGAAGTGTCCTCTACGGAGATAATGCCGTTGGAGGCGTGATTAATATAATTACAAAAACTCCATCAGAAGGATTCGCGGCAAAAAGCGGAGTTACGTTCGGAAGCAACGGAAGCAGGAGACTGGAAGCGTCGGCAGGCGGCGGATATGACAGGATAGCGGCGTCAATCAACGCGAGCGTGAATGAGGCCGACGGATACAGGGAGAACAACAGGTATGAGGGTAAAGATTTCGGAGGCAAGATTGTTTTTGATGCAAGCGACAGACTGAGCTTTAACCTCAGCGGTTCATCGCATGAGGATAAATTCGGGCTGCCGGGCGCGCTTACGGAAGCGCAGACGGAATCTGACCGTAAATCAACGGCGAATCCCCTGGATGAAGGCAGCAGCACTGATAATTATGTGAAGGCCGGATTCGATCTGATGGCCGGAAATTACGGCGATCTTACGGCGGATGTATCCTACAGGAATCGTTCCGGCGATGCTGTTTTTCCGGATACAACAAGCCCCCTCGCCACTGAGACAAATCTGAAAACATGGGGTTTTTCCCCGAAGTATGTTTTAAACAGACAGTTATTCAAACAAAAAAACACGCTGGTTGCGGGCGCCGATTTTTACTGGTCTGAACAGGATATTGATTCGTACGGCGGATTTTTTATACCACTTGCGACCCAAAGCGGTTATTCCAACATCTCTAGGGATTCCGTCGGGTTGTATTTCAGTGATGAATATGCAGTGAAGGAGAATATAATTGTTTCGTTCGGGGCGCGTCATGAAAAAGTACGGTATGACCTTGTTCAGGTGGATATGACGGGTTGGCTTGCTCCTCTTGACGAGGAGATGTCCGATTCCGAAAACGCATATAACGCAGGGCTGGCATTCATGTATGCGAAAAAATCTTCAATATTTGTCCGGGCCAACCGCAGCTTCAGATTTCCGCTCACCGATGAACTGGTTTACATAGACTGGGGAACATCCTCTTACAAGGCGAATCCCGATCTTAAACCACAGTCAGGAAAGCATTATGAAGCAGGAGTCAAGCATTCCTTTGCTGATGGCATTACCGGAAGCGTGACTCTCTTCAGAGCCGAGATTAAAAATGAACTCTTCTATAATCCTTCAACTTTCGGCAATGAAAATCATCCCGAAACCCTTCATGAGGGTATTGAAATCGGATGCAGGGCGAAACTGTTTGAAAAACTGACTCTTTTCGGGAATTTTACGTATGAAGAGGCGACCTTTGAACAGGATCCGTACAAAGGGAATGAGATTCCCGCAGTGCCGGGTTACAAGGGGAATTTCGGATTCCGGGTGGATGATTTCACGATTCCGGGTCTCATGCTTTCCGCGGACTATAATTACGTGGGATCGAGTCATGTAATAAGCGATCAGGCTAATAACTTTGATAAGCTTGATTCGTACTATACGATTGACGCAAAGATCGCGTACAAGTACAGGATGGTAAAAGCCTTCATCGGCGTCAATAATCTGACCGACAGAAAATATTCGGAATACGGCGTTATGGATACTTTTCTCACAAAGCGCAATTTCTACCCCGCGCCGGAAAGAAACTTTTTAGCGGGGATACAGTTCGATTTTTAATCCATGCGGATTTAAAAAAGTTTTAGCTATACCGCGAAGAGCGCGAAGGGGGTATGCTCTTCGTGGTTTTAAGAAACCGTTATGGTTTTTACCGGAACAGCGGGCAAATTAATAATTGACGCTGTTCCCTTTTTCACAGGAGCAAGAGTCTGTCATGCTTGATCTCTTTTTAAAAGGCGGGCCGGTCATGTATCCGCTCCTTGCCTGTTCCGTCATCGCGATGACCGTTGTCATTGAGCGAGCCATATTCTGGATCCAGTCGGACCGATCGCGCAACCAGGTTCTCGTTGATGAAGTTCTTGAACTCTGCCGGGTCGGAAACTGGGAGATGGTGCGTCTTAAAGTGGCCGGGTCAAAAGATTATCTTATCAGAATCCTTGTCAGCGGAATCCTGCACAGGGAATTTTCCATGACAAAGGCCATGGAGTCTGCCGCAGCCGATGAAATCAGGAAGATGCGACGCTTTATGGGCGTTCTGGATACCATGATTACCGTCGCACCTCTTCTGGGCTTTCTGGGCACCGTTACAGGGATTATCTACTCCTTTGAATCGCTGGGCTTGGCAGTGGTCGAGCACCCTGAAACCGTTGCGATAGGGATAGCCCAGGCGCTCATAACAACAGCCGCCGGACTTATAATCGCCATCCCGGCGGTTTTTATCTATAATTATTTCAATTCAAGGATCGAAGATGCCGCCATATCAATCGAAAAATATGCGACCAGCCTTGAAATCGTCCATAAAAAGCTGGTCCGGGATAAAGATGGCAATAATGAGGTTCCGGAATGAAACTGAATATATCACCCGGACGTAAAGCCCGCATTGAGATGGTGCCGCTGATAGACACGGTTTTTCTAATCCTGGTATTTTTCATATATTCCATGCTCTCGATGTCGGTTCACCGCGGATTGCCGGTTTTACTTCCCGCTTCCACAGCGGCAGGCATTGAAAAAGATCTGATGCTGTCGGTAACCGTAAAATCCGACGGAACTGTTTATATCGACAGTGAAAAAGTCTCTTCCGGTGATCTGACTGCGGCCTTGCAGCTTAAAGCAGGAAAGGCAAAAGAGCCCGGTGTTGTGCTTTTTGCGGACGGCAGCCTTTCATATCAGAAACTCTTTAATGTTCTGGATCAGATAAAGAAGGCGGGGATCAGCCGCATTTCACTCCAGGCAGAAGCCGGCCACAGGCAGTGAAACGTTTATTTTTTTCAATAACCCTGGCTTTTGCCTTTCACATGCTGATCTTTTGTTCCGATGGTGAATGGCTGAAAAGCAAGCCTTATAAACAGGCCGGACCATCTTCAGTCGCAATATCTTTAATTTCTCTTCCACCGGAAGCCGGATCATCAGATTTCCGGCCGCTGCATCCGCCTGAGAAAAAATCAGACGATATGCCGGAGAATCAATCCGGAAGCAAAGAAAGATTTCCGGAACAACCGGCAGTAAAACCGGAGCTTCCGGGCGATTCGACTCAAACTGATATTGCCCCGGCATCCGCCATAACCGGATCAAATGCTCCCGCAGGTTCATTGCCGTCTCCCGCTGATAATGCTTATAAGGCGGAAAGTCGGCAAAACGGGCCGGAAGGAATGAAACAGGCATATGGCAGCCCGGCAGGGGAGATTCAGACCGTTTCTCAGGTTGTAAAAGAGGCTGTCCCGCTTTATAAAGAAAATCCCGACCCGGTCTATCCTCCGCGGGCTAAAAAGAGAGGCTATGAGGGTACCGTTATTCTCGAGGCCCTGGTTACAAAAGAGGGGAATGCCGGAAAGGTTGGTGTTTTCAAATCCAGCAGTTATTCCCTCCTGGATGAAGCTGCCGTGTCATCCGTCAGAAAATGGCGCTTTGAGCCTGGTAAAAGGGGCGATAAGAAGGTGGATATGACTGTAAAGATTCCTGTCCGTTTTCAACTTAAAGCAGATTGATATTTATTGCCACAAAAGCCGTATTCTGATAATTCATAAAAAGATCTTAATATACGACGCTCTCGTAAAAAGTCATATGCGAACTTACACCCCTCAAGGGGGTACTGAAAAGAATCCCGTTTATCGGGGTTGAGAGGGCATATTCAGCCTTTTTACGATTTCCTCAACATATTATAATCCTGACAATTACTCAAGGCCGGAAACTGAACCAAAAGGACGGAGAAGAGTATGAAGATTGATACTCATAACAAGATTGACCGGAATCTGTGCGGTAAACCTCTTGAGACCGGTGAAGGCTTCAGCAGGGTTGAGCTTCTTCTGACAGAAAATATGGCGGCCGATGAGTCGGGCCTCATCCACGGCGGATTTGTATTCGGACTTGCCGATTATGCGGCAATGATTGCCGTAAACCACCCGAATGTAGTTCTTGGGTCTGCCGATGTAAAATTTTTAAAACCTCTGAAAAAAGGCGATACGGTTATTGCAGAGGCAAGGGTCGAAAATATAACGGGTAAGAAACACACGGTACGCGTAACTGTTGAAAATTTGAAAACGAAAGTTTTTGATGGTGTTTTTGTATGCTTTGTTCTGGAGAAACATATTTTATCAGAATGATATTAAGATCATCTCCAAATTAGTTGGTGATCCTATAGGATTCGAGGGTTCCCGCCATAAAGATTGGCGGGCCTTCGGCAGGGTTCAAGGATTCAAGTGAATAAAAACAGGATTCAAGAGGTCAATGTTTCAGAGGAGGGGAAAATGAAATACAAAGTTCTGATCATGAGATGTGACAAGTATGATCCAGAGAAAATAGCCGGCATCGTTAAAGAAGGCATGAAAGCTCTTTCAGTTAAACCCTCGGGGAGAATTCTCCTTAAACCGAATGTCGTCATAGCGCATCCGGAAATATTTCCCCACGCATTTACCCGTAAAGAGTTTCTTGACGGTGTGATTTCAGCGACAAAGGCTGTGGCTGAAGATGTTACGGAAATAGCAGTAGGTGAACGATCCGGAATAACTATTCCGACGAGGTACAATTTCAAAAACGCCGGATATCCTGAAGTCATTAAAAAACACGGAATCAAGGCCCATTATTTTGACGAGGTGAAACAGGTTCCGGTCCGGTTGAAAAGAAAAGAAAGACTGCGGGACACTGTCTTTGTGCCGGAGCCGGTCGCGCAGGCAGATTTTCTCATTAACCTGCCCAAATTCAAAGGGCATCCGTGGTGCAGGCTTACGCTGAGCCTCAAGAACTTTATAGGCATTCAGGACGACCGGCACCGGCTTGTGGATCACAACAGCTTCCTTGAGCATAAAATTGCAGACCTTCAGGAGGTGATCCAGCCTAAATTTATTGCCATCGATGCCATCACGGCCGGTCAGAAAATGATGCTGACCCCCACCCCTTTTGACATGGGCGCCATCGTAATGGGTACTAATTCGTGCGCCGTGGATACTGTTTGCTGCCACATGGTGCATGTGAATCCTAAGGATCTGATTCACCTGAGATATACTTCCGAAAGGGGGTTTGGTCCCATGAATCTGGATGAAATAGATGTCTCCGGCGATTTTCCCCTTGTGGAGGTTCAGGAAAAAACCCGGAATTTTCAATTCTGCATGGAGCATATCGAAAAATACTTCGGCAAAGAGAGCAATCTGAGATGCAAGGTAGGGTCATTCCCGGAAGCGCACTCGGACGACTACTGCTGGGGCGGCTGCCCGGGATCTCTACAGGAGGCAATGCACATTTTCAGGGCGTTCTATCCGGATGTTGAAAAAACGATGGGGAAAATCCTGTACGTGGTGGGCCGGGTTGAGGGTCCGCTGGACCTCGGGGAAGGCGAGAAGGTGATATTCGCGGGAGATTGCACCAGCTGGAAGGGCAAGATTGACGGCAAAGATGTAAACATTGAAAGCAGCTACAAAACGACACGGGAGGTGGATGAAAGAAAAACCAGATCAAACGACATGCTTTTAAAGACGGCCCAAACGCTTTCAAAGTGTCTGAGAAACGGAAGCTCCCGTTATATCCACGTCAAAGGGTGTCCCATTTCCGTGGCGGACCATGTAAATTATTTATCGGCGGCCGCAAAAATCAAAAATGTCAACTTCGACCCCAGCCTTCTTATTCCCGTTAATATTGCCTACTGGCAAATGCGCGCCAACCGCATCCTGAACCGGTTTATCGGATAACTGGTTGGTATGCCCGGTCTGAAAATATACACAGGCAACCGCCTGGAAATACTTGCCGCAAAACTTGCCGGGGTTCTCGGTGCTCAGGATCTTTCCGCTTTTCCGCTTTCACAGGAAATTATCATTGTTCAGAGCAAGGGCATGGAGCGGTGGATTTCCATGGAGCTTGCAAAGCACAACAGGATTTGCGCGAACTGCAGGTTTCCTTTTCCAAATTCGTTCCTTGATGAAGTTCTTAAGCATTTCTTTCCCGATATGCCGGGTTCTTCACTTTTTGAACCCGGTGTCATGACATTCAGGCTTATGAAAATACTTCCAGCCCGTTTCGGCAAGGCCGGTTTTGAAAGTTTGACGGGATACCTTAACGACGACACCGGCAGGTTGAAGCTCTTCCAGCTTTCCGAAAGGATATCCGGTTTATTCGACCAGTACATTATTTTCAGACCTGACATGATTTTTATGTGGGAGGAGGGCCGTGAGGTCGAAGATGAACCCCACGCGTGGCAGGCCGAACTCTGGCGTGAACTTACCCTCGGAAATGAGAAATATCATAGGGCTTATCTGCAAAGGGCTCTGGTCCAAAAAATCAGAAGACTCACATCGGCTCCGGATGATTTCTTCGGACGGATATCGGTATTCGGAATATCCTCCCTTCCGCGTTTCCATATGCAGGTAATCGAAGAATTATCCCGAATCACCGAAGTTAACATCTTTTTTATGAATCCATGCAGAGAGTACTGGGCTGACACAATGACGGAGAAGGGAGCGGGAAGTATCAGGGCGAAATATGCTCCGGGATCGGCAGATGCGGAAGATCTGCATCTTGAAACGGGAAATAGGCTTCTGTCCTCCATGGGAGAACTCGGGCGGACTTTCTTTGAGTATCTGGTTTCTTCGGAACATGAACTTGCGGAGGATTTTAAGGAAGAGGAATGCCGCGACCTGCTCTCTTGTATCAAGTCGGATATTTTAAATTTTAAAAGCAGGAATATCACGGATAAAAATGCCTTTTCGGTTTCAGGAATGCCGGATTATTCATTACAGTTTCATTCATGCCACAGCCCGATGAGAGAGACAGAAGCGCTCCATGATAATCTTCTTGCCATGTTTGAGGATGATCCCGGACTGCTGCCCAATGATATTCTTGTTATGGCTCCGGACATAGGAATTTACGCTCCCTTTGTTCATGCCGTGTTTGATTCGCAGGGAAGCGGCGAACCGCGCATCCCGTTTTCAGTATCGGACAGAAGCGTAAGGAAAGAGAGCGGCGTGATCGACGGGTTTTTATCGATACTCGATTTGAAGAAAAACAGGTTCAGGGTTTCAAAGGTGGTTTCCCTGATGGAGTACCCGGGCATAAAGGAAAGGTTCGGACTTTCGGAAAGTGATGCCGGAAAAATCAGAGGCTGGGTTAAAGATGCCCGCATCAGGTGGGGGCTTGACGGAGACGATAAAATAACGATGGGCCTCCCCGGGATCAGGGAAAACACATGGAAAGCCGGGATGGAAAGATTTCTCCTTGGTTACGCCATGCCCGGCGGGGATGGGAGGACGTTTTCAGGAATTCTTCCTTTTGAAGGGATAGAGGGTACCGATGCGCAGGTTCTCGGAAAATTTCTTGAATTTCTCGAAAGAATTTTTGTTACGGCGGAATCGCTTGAAGGTTTCAGGAGAATGAATGAATGGCATTCCGTTCTGTCGGCGATTCTTGATGCTTTTTTTGTTTCGGATGATGAAACCGGGCGGCATGTGCGGTTTATCAGGAATGTTCTCGGTAAAATGCTGAATGATGCCGAAAGATCGGGATATGACGGAGAGCTGGGAATAGACCTTGTAAAGTATCGCATGAAAAAAGATCTGGAGCATGAAAGCAGCATTTCCGGATTCATGTCCGGAGGAGTTACCTTCTGTTCGATGCTTCCCATGAGAAGCATTCCTTTCAAAGTGATATGCCTTCTCGGCATGAATAACGATGCTTTTCCGGGAAAATCAGGTTCGTACGGCTTTGATCTGATCGCGAACAATCCGAGGCCGGGAGACAGGTCGAAGAAAAATGACGATAAGTATATTTTCCTCGAGGCTCTAATATCGGCAAGAAAAATATTTTATGTAAGTTATGTCGGGCAAAGCATTCAGGATAACACGCAGGCGCCTCCGTCCGTTCTTGTAAGCGAGCTTCTTGATTATGTGAGGGAAGGATTCGGCTTCGGTCCCGACCGGATGATAATCCGGCATAAACTCCAGGCTTTTTCGAAAGAATATTTTAAAGAGAGCGGGCAGCTCTTCAGCTATTCTCCGGAAAACATGCTAGCGGCGCAAAGCCTGAGTGAAAGCGGACATAAATTTATCGATCATGTTCCTTTTATTACGGATCCGCTTACCGAGCCTTCCGAAGAATTGAAGATAATAAACCTGGAGTCATTGTGCGGCTTTTTCAGCAACCCTGCAAAATATCTTCTTACAAAAAGGCTTGGAATATACCTTGAAGAAAAGGATGCCGTTTTATCCGACAGGGAGGATTTTGATTTGGGCAGTCTTGACAGGTACCTTGTCAATCAGGATCTCGTATCAGACCTTGAAGAAGGCAAAACTGCCGGTGATTACCTGCTTGACGCTTACAGGGCTGAAGGAAGGCTTCCTCACGGAAGGGCAGGGGAGATTTTTTTGAATGAGTCGGTTATCGATGCTGGTATTTATGTAAAAAAACTGGATGAATTCACAAAAGGCGATAAACCCTCTTCTTATGATGCTGATATGGCGATAAACGGCTTTTCGCTTACAGGCAGGCTTACGAATATTTATGATGGCGGAATGCTTTGCTTCAGGTATGCGGCGATGAAGACAAGGGATATATTAAGGGCATGGATATATCATCTTGTTTTATGTTCTTATCATGACAGGGGTTTGCCTTTAAATACATATCTTGTCTGCACGGATAAGACGGTTAAATTCAACCCGGTCGAAAAGAACGTTGAGAATCTTGCCGTGCTTTTTGATCTTTACCGGGAAGGCCTTTCGCGTCCCCTCCATTTTTTCCCGGAATTGTCGCACGAATTTGCCGAACAGGCACATAAACGCGGGAAAGGGAAAAACGAGGCTGTCAGGATTATTGAAAAGAAATGGCACGGGAGCGACTATGCGAGGGGCGTATCGAAAGATCCTTATTATGATTTATGCTTCCGGAACACTGGTACTGACGGGATATTCGATGATCAATTCATCAAAAACTCGGAAGCGGTCTTTATTCCCCTGCTGGATCATTTATCCGAATCTTAAATGTCAAAAATCCTTCCTGTAACACACAAATTGCCAAATCAGATGAACTGCTTGATTTCAAACGGAAATGAATGATGATTACCTTTATTGGGACTCTGAAAACTCTTTGACAAATGCATCAAGGCATAACGCTTCAAGAGTCTGAGGCATCAGTGAAGCTACTTTGAAGCATGAACGACAGGTCTGTTGGATAACGCAACAAAATGGCCTTCTTGATGGATAAATCAGCAAAAGAACTGTTGTTATAAATCAATTGATTGAAACATCCTGCCAAACGCTTTACTCTTGTTGTATTTTACACAGTGTAAAAATTTTCGACAAGATATCGTTTTAATATCCGGTTATTCAAATACTAATATCCAAGTAATTAAGGGCTGTTATTAATATATTATGAAAAAATTATATATGGCATGTACTTTGCGATAACCCTATTGAGCGTATAAAATGCTGAGTGCTTTCGAACGGCTGCTTTTTCAAGAAAATGGCATCCGCACCTGACTCAGAATTGGCGGCATTATTATCAGGCATGAGCCTAATTAAACCAGAGCACAGAAGAAATAGATAATGGACAAGAGCTCTGTGTCAAACAACAATTCGCCCGATTTCACACACTTGATTCGAAGCATTCAGCTCATTGAAAGAGTCAATAATTGCTTTGCCAGGGCATCGGAAATTCTGATAAAATTACGGATAACATTTGATTGGTTTTTTGATAAAAATACATTATATTTTCACTTACATATCTGAATTCACTGGTTTATAAAACTGGTGTAGGATCTCAGTCATTTCACTCACTAATTTGGAGGGTTACTGTCATGGCATATTCAGAAAAAATCCTTAATAGAAGCGTTGACCCGGCAACTCAAAAAATGCTGGAACGTGCTGAAAAACTTGATCTGGAAACCGCGTGGGACCGGTATGAAAAAATGCTCCCACAATGCGGTTTTGGCGAACTGGGCTTGTGCTGCCGTATCTGCAACATGGGGCCCTGCCGAATCTCTCCCTTTGAAGATGCAGGTCCTAAAAAGGGGGTCTGCGGTGCCACGGCAGATATAATCGTGGCGCGGAATCTTATCCGCATGATCGCAGGCGGTGCAGCAGCCCACTCCGACCATGGCCGTGATCTTGCCCACACCCTGCTGCTTACGGCCAAGGGCAAAAGCGGGGGCTATAAAATTAAAGATGAAACAAAACTTGCCGCCCTTGCCAAAGAGTATGGCATTAAAACCCAAGGACGGGCCAAAGAGGAAATTGCCCTTGATCTGGCCGAAAGCGCCTATGCTGAATTCGGCAAGCAGGAAGGTTTTGTGCAGTTCAGCCGCCGGGCTCCGGAAAAACGAGTGGCCCTCTGGAAAAAAGCAGGAATCGATCCACGGGGCATTGACCGGGAGATTGTTGAAATCATGCACCGCACACACATCGGTGTGGATAATGATCCGGTCAATCTGATCCTCCAGGGCCTCAAGGCGTCAATTGCAGACGGCTGGGGCGGATCAGCCATTGCAACTGAAATATCCGACGTGCTGTTCGGTACGCCTGGACCGGTCCGGTCCCAGGCCAACCTGGGCGTACTCAAACACGATGAAGTCAATATCATTGCCCACGGCCACGAACCGGTCCTGTCTGAAATGATTGTTGCTGCAGCCCTTGACCCCAAACTTGTGGAACAGGCCAAGGCTTCAGGCGCCAAGGGCATCAATGTGGTTGGCATGTGTTGTACCGGGAATGAGATTTGTATGCGCCACGGCATCCCCATTGCAGGTAACTTCCTGCAGCAGGAACTGGCCGTGATTACCGGAGCGGTGGAAGCAATGATTGTTGATGTTCAATGTATCATGCCGGCATTGGGTGACCTGTGCGAATGCTTCCACACCAAGTTCATTTCCACATCCCCCAAGGCAAAATTTCCGGGCGCCATCCACATGGAATTCAATGAAGAAAAAGCCATGGAGATTGCAAAAAAAATTGTTGGCACTGCTGTTGAAAATTATGCCAACCGGAACAAAGAAAGAGTGTTTATCCCTGAAGATAAAACAGATTGTATGGTGGGGTTCAGCGCAGAAGCCATTATCAAGGCTTTGGGCGGCACCCTTGATCCGCTCCTTGATGCTGTAAAATCAGGCGCGATTAAAGGTATTGCAGGCGTTGTTGGATGCAACAATCCTAAAATAAAACATGATAAAGGCCATATTGAACTGGTTAAAGAACTGATCAAAAACAATGTCCTGGTGACCACCACGGGCTGCAACGCCATTGCCTGTGCCAAGGCCGGGCTGATGCTGCCCGAAGCCGCAGCCCAGGCAGGTGACGGCCTCAAGGGCGTATGTAAAGCCCTTGGAATACCGCCTGTACTCCACATGGGATCATGTGTGGATATCAGCCGGATCCTGACGGTCTGTGCGGCTATCGCCAATGCCTTGGGCGTGGACATCAGCGATCTTCCCGTGGCTGGTGCCGCACCTGAGTGGATGAGTGAAAAAGCTGTGAGCATCGGTGCTTATGTGGTGTCGTCAGGTATCTTTACCGTGCTGGGAACCGTGCCCCAAGTATTGGGAAGCCCTCTGGTAACCGAAATATTGACTAAGACCGCCAATGATGTGTTGGGTGCCGCCTTTGCTGTTGAAACCGATCCGATAAAAGGCGCCAGGCTCATGATTGCGCATATGGATGCTAAACGCAAGGCACTTGGGATTTAAGGAGGGAGACATGCCACAGCCAAAAGAAATTTTCGTTAAATCCGACCGATGTGTGGGGTGTAAATCCTGTATCATGGCCTGCGCCGTCGAACACTCCCAAAGCAAAACTCTTTTCGGTGCCATTGGAGAATCACAGATACCCAAAAGCAGGGTCTATGTAGAATGGGTCGCCCCTGATAAAAAAATACCCCTGGTCTGCAGGCAATGCGAGGATGCCCCCTGCATGTACGCCTGCATCAGCGGCGCCATCACCCGCAATGCGGACGGGGTGGTAATTACCGATACTGACAAATGCATTGGGTGCTGGACCTGTGTGATGGTCTGTCCCTATGGGGTAATCGGGCGCCATCTGGAAGCTGGCAAGGCCTATCGCTGCGATCGGTGCCCGGATCGGGATGTTCCGGCCTGTGTTTCTGCCTGTCCCACAGGGGCACTGGTTTTTGAAACGGTCCCAGCCTATTCAAAGTCAGTCCGGCAAAAGGCCTCACAGGAATTTGCAAAAGCGGAAGGGGAATAATGTGGACCCGAATCAGACAACTTACCTAATTGTCGGGGGAAGTGCCGCAGGAATGGCTGCGGCACATGCCATCAGGACGCTGGATCCGGACCGTCCCATCACCGTGTTGACGGATGAACCGGACAAACCCTATTTCAGACCCATGATCCCATTTTTGGTTTCCGGCAAGAAGTCTGCCCCGGATATGGCAATGGAAGGCTCCGGGCCCTACACCCAAAAAAATATCCGTGTAGATACAGGCAATTGCGTGGTTTCCGTTGACACCAGTGCCAGAGAGGTATTCTTGGACAACGGCAGATCCATGGCATATGAAAAAATCCTGTTTGCCACGGGAAGCCGTCCCTATATCCCGCCGGATATCCAGGGGACTGAGACCCAAGGAGTGTTTGCCTTGAGAACCCTTGCCCATGCAAGGGCCATGGCCGCTCGAGCAGGCAGAACAAAGCATGCCGTGCTTCTCGGGGGCGGGCTTCTCAACCTCAAGGTTGCCTTTGCCCTGCTGGAACTTAAGATCAAAGTCACTTTGGTGGTATTTTCTCCTGAAGTGCTGTCCCAGCTCATGGACCCGGAAGATGCAGCATTGATAAGAAAAGCCCTGAATGATGCAGGGCTTAAAATCAAAACCGGTGCCGCAGCCATTGGCATCCAGTCCGATCATACCGGTGTGACCGGGGTTGTCCTTGATGACAACAGTGAAATCGCCTGTGAGATGGTCTGCATTGGCAAAGGGGTAAGGCCCAATGTGGAATTCCTTGAGGGCAGCGGCATTAAACTGGAAATGGGGATTGTGGCCGACCGGCATACCGCCTGCAGCAAGCCCCACACCTTTGCTGCCGGAGATGTGGCGGTTACCCATGACCCCATATCCGGTGAACCGGTCATGACCGCCCTTTGGACCAATGCCGTGGAAATGGGACGGTGTGCCGGGTTGAACATGACAGGGTTGCCCACCGCCTACACCGGCACATTCGGCATTCTGAACGCAACCCAGGTTGCCAAAACACCCTTTGTTTCAATGGGACTTGTGCACACCCGTGGACTGAACTGCGAAATCCACCGCCATACCACCCGGATGTCCCACAGGAAAATGGTGTTCAGCCCGGATGGTGCCCGACTCATGGGGATGGTTCTGGTAGGTGACATCCGCAATGCCGGCC
>RPRI01000132.1 GCA_003818505.1 Desulfobacteraceae bacterium
CTGTTACGGCGATCAGAAATCAGACGGTATTGTTTCTGAACCGGGTTTTCCCGGAAAGAGCAATAAGCGAATACTTATTGGGAAAGGGTGAATTTCGAAACTATTCATATTCACCCTTTCTTTCCATAGTCATTAAACATCCAGACTTCTGATAATCATTTAGTTGGTAGGTTTAGACTGTTATTTCCGATGGTTGACGATCTTGAAAATGTGGGATTGCATAGATCTATTTGACAGGAATTAAGGAACGATTATTTAATTCGGCTTACCGATACAGGTGGGATTTATGAAAAAGGATTCCTCCTCCACCCGGTATTTCCCCTTAATACCGGCATAAAAGGATCTTATCTGTTTCATATCAGCCGCTATATCTCCCGTGGGAAAATAAACAGGCCCGAACCCGGCAGCCTTTTTTGCATAGTTAAAAAATCCCAGAACAATCGGAACATTGGCCCCTTTTGCTATATAATAGAATCCGGTCTTCCACTTCATGACCCTTTTACGGGTACCTGATGGCGGAATAGCCACGATAAGCTTTTCAGTATTAAAAAACTGGCGGATAGTCCGTTCGACCAAGTTATTCGATTTGGATCGATCTACAGGTATTCCCCCCAGCCACTTTAAAATGCTTCCAAAGGGACGGCGGAAAAGAGAATCTTTCCCCATCCAGTAGATTTTGGCCTTAAGCGCAAAAGCAGTAAACACTCCGATCGGGAAATCCCAGTTGGAAGTATGGGGAGCTGCAATCAGAACAAATTTAGGAGTGTTGTCCGGCAACCGGCCTTCGGCATGCCACCCTATTACTTGAAGGCTGATAAGAGAAAGCCACCGCATCAGAGATTTTATTACGGGAGTATCATATATTGTGTAATGCATACCTTTCACTCCTTTTTGCCATATGAGATCATTGCATAACATTTGATCACATAGGCTGGCAGCTGATGGCAGTTATGCAAAGCGCTCTATACTTAATGGGAATTTTAGTTAAAAAGAGTTGTGAATGCAAAGCAGTATTTAGGGTTTTACATAAGTTTTACAAACCGGAAAATATAGAAAGAATCGTGATGCGGCCGGTTCAGGTCAATACTCCTACTGGAGATATCTCGCTATAGTCATCTTGTATCTGGCAGAATTTACCGTTTTGATTATTGTTCGGATATATTCACCTTTCTCATCTTTTTCTGTGAGATCAACCACTCTCCCGTCTATCCTGTAACCGTCTCTGTCGATTATGACCGTAATCTTCGGCCTTTTCAAAAAGAGCTGGTTGGTCCCGCTCACAAAGCCCAGCTCATTCGTATTCAGCATGACAATCGTACCTATCGGAAAGATCCCGACCATGTTGATGAAAAACTTGAGAATGAGAGGATCCAGTCTGGTACCTGAATTCTCAAGCATGACCGATAGAGCTCTGTCGGGAGGCAACGGATTCCTAGTGTACACCCTTGCAGATGTTATGGCATCATACCAATCGGCTACCGATATTATTCTGCTGAAAAAATCAAGCTCAAACCGGCTGCGAATCTTCGGGTAACCACTGAGATCAAAGTTGAGGTGGTGCTCAAACGCAATGATAGCCGACTTTACCGAAAACTCATCGATCTTTCTTAAGTTCAATAAAGCTTTGGCCCCCCAGAAGGGATGCTTTCTGATAATCTTCCATTCCTCTTCATCAAAACTCGCAGGTTTGTTGAGGATTTCATTTGGAACATTTATCTTTCCAATATCATGGAACAAAGCCATCATCCCCAAGTCAGTCAGCATTTTGCGATTCAAACCAAGCCGCTGTCCCAATGCCATCGAAAGTATGCTCACATTTACGGAATGTTGATATGTATATTCATCGTAATTCTTTATCGCCGCCATTCCGAGCAGCAACTCTTCTTCTTCAACTATCTGATCCACCATAGATGCAACAATTCTTTTGGCAGTTTTTAGGCTAACTTTTTCTCCGGCACGAATCTTTCTTATTATGTCGCCAGTGTACGTTACTGCATTAGAATAAGTCTTCCTGACCATCTTCCTCGTATCAAGAGATTCGGTTTCTACTATTTTCATGAGCTTTTCAACTGCAACGGATTGAACCTCTGACATCTTTTTTTCGATTGAGTCAAACGGTTCCTGGGAAAAGGAGGAAGATATGAAAGCCGCGATAAATCTTTTTATGTCTTCATGACCTACACTACTACTGAAGATCACGCTGCCAAGTTCCCGTTTTTTAAATTCCCTTGTAAGAAAATCAAAGTTGAGAAGATGCTCAAGGGTATATCTTATGCGTGAGTCGTTCAAATAAAAATATTCACCTCTAAGTTTTAACCCGACACTCCCCTGGCTGACTATGAGATCATTGACAACAGATACAAGCCTGTCAGTGCCCGAAATGACCGCCTCATTTGCGGTATCGTGAATCTGGGAAGTGCGCAGAAGAGCCGAAAGCTGGTTAAGCAAATCTCTGGCCTTCTGATTAATTTCTCTTTCCTGATTATTTTTCATGCTCTATCTGCCTGATAGCCTCTGTTACATATTCATTTAACAATCTGTTGCCTTCATTCCTGTAGTTGTTAAGAAGCGGAAGATATTCCCTGTTTCCGATCAGACCTAGTGAATATGCGGCACATGCCCTGTTTTCATAATTTCTGGTTCTGCCGAAAAAGGTTTTCTTTCCGACAATATCAGCCATAAATTCGCAAACCTCTTTGTCTTTCCATTTTGAAATTACTTCAAAATATTTTTTCTTCTCTTCAAAAGCCCTTGATCCGAAATCCCCGTCTGAAATCCTTTTTAAAATAATGCGTTTTGCATCATCAAATCCGATATTGCCGAGTTCCGTCAGCGCAGCCGATTCTATCTGAAAATCAGGATCATCAAGGCAATTACTCAATGACTGGAGAACCCCGGTTCCACCAAGCTCACCGAAAGCCCTTATAACCTCTTTCTTTACCCTGGTATCACCGTGTTTGAGGGTCTTTAAAAGATAATCCACAGCTTTCCTGTCTCCGATCTTTCTCAGGACATATATAATATTTCTGACCACAAACCATCGGGAATCATTCAACCCTTCTATAAGTGAGATCATGTTTTTTTTGCCGAGGATTACAAGCATCTCAACAACCAGCTTTCTGGAATGAATTTTTTTCAGTTCCCCCAGTAACAATATCAGTGGCTTTATTGCCTGAATATCTAGACATTTGATGAAATCCTCTATTTTTTTATCCTTTATCTTACTACCACCATCCAGTATATTTCCCAGAAGGTTTATGATTTTTTCCGTACTGATATTTACAAGTATCTTTTTTGCGCAATATCTGATTTCATCTGAAATACCCTTCGCATCTTTCAGGTAATTCAGCTTCAGCAGTATGCCGGTCGCGGTGTCAATCTCCTCCCTGCCCAATACATATTCAACCACGCCTGCAAAAAAGCCGGTGAGATCGTTAAAATCATCCTCCGTTTCGGAGAGCAAAAACATTTCGAACAGGATTTCAACCAGTTTCCCCGTCTTGTCGAGTGTATCCCTTTCAAATTCTATGGCCAGGTCCTGCAGGTCTTTATCCGTAAGGGAGGCTATTTCCAATTCCTTGACCGAAGGGCCGTTCTTTAATGTGTCTTCATATGCCCTCAGAAGACTCACTTCATCGGCACTTTTATCCTCAATTTCCGCAACCGCCCGTGAGTCGTAATCTTCCTCATCGACAATGGTAATCTCATCGACTACATACTGTATATTCTGGAAATCTTTTTCCCATAAGAGCGTTACAACGTCATCGTCCATTGAATCGCCGCTGAAATCAAAAGATATGATCTTGAGAAAATCATACATATCCTCCCGCGATAATCCCCTTCTAAAGGTGATCTCCCTCAATCCGTCCTTAAAGAAAAAAAGAGCGAGGTTATCCTCCTTCCCGGTGCTGGAATATACCGGTTCGGAATCATAGAATATGTGATTCTGGCCTATCTTAAGAGAGAGTTTTTCCGTAAGACTGAAGAATTCGGTAAACTTGGCAAAACAGGCATCCGTTATATTGACGCAAAGGGGGTTGTTTGAAGGATACATCTTCAATATTTTTTTCGACTTGAGAAACAGCCGGATAATCTCTCTGACCTGATTTATCTCTTCATTACCGGGCATTATAATTTCCTTTTCGGGATTCTTATACGGGCAGAATCTGAATCCTCAATTTCAACATATAGAATGTTGTCTTTTATAATGCCAAAGCAGTGAAATCAATAATAACTTACCAGGAAGCCGGAATTTACGGAGCAATCATTTCATTCTGCTTTTCCATACAACCGGGATTTACGAATAACGGTTCTTCCGTTACCGTATTCTTTCCATGAATTCCTGAATAAAATGACCGTATCTCTTTCATGTCAGACTCTATATCTCCGGTAGGAAAGAAAACAGGTCCAAATCCGCCCGTCTTTTTCCGGTAGTCGAGAAATGCAAGTACAACCGGAACATCAGCTCCTATTGCAATATAATAGAATCCTGTTTTCCATTTCATAACCTTTTTGCGGGTTCCGGACGGCGGAATTGTCACAATCAGTCTCTCATTATCGGAAAATTTCCGGATCATCTGTTCGACAATATTGTTTGATCTGGACCGGTCAACCGGTATACCTCCCAGCCACTTGAATAAAGCTCCGAAGGGAAACCGGAACAATGCGTCTTTCCCCATCCAGAATATTTTGGCTTTAACCGCAAATGCTATGAATATTGTGATCGGAAAATCCCAGTTCGAGGTATGAGGAGCTGCGATCAGAACAATCTTTCTGATGTCCGGAAGACTGCCTTCGATACGCCATCCGGATATTTTGAGTATAAACCGGGAAAGCCATATCATCAGGGTTTTTACGATTAGTGTATCAAATATTGTATACTGCACAGTTACAACTCCTTTTATTCTGCTTAGCACCTTATTAAAGATCCGGCACAGTTAAACGGTGAGGCCAATTAATTGTGCCGGATCTAATGGAAAGATTTTCTATAAAGCCTGATCTTATGACCTGGCACAGCCTGAGGCCTTGCGCAACATGCCCATTGAGGCCATCATCGGCCCCTTTCTGTTGTGCAAAGTTTTCGATTTTTAGATGAAAAGGAGTGTAATTGCAAAGCAGTTTCTGTGGTTTTACAAATGTTTTACAAAGGCTTTTTCCCCTCTATAAATCCGGGTTTCCCGAACGCCGGTTCCGGGTAGGAATAAAATCCTTTCCCGCTTTTTACACCGAGCAGCCCCTTATCTACGTATTGCTTCATAAACGCTGCATTGGCAAGAGCCTGCGGATCTCCGGTCTTGCTGGCCCAGTAATCCGTAACCTTCCAGGCTGTATCGAGACCGATGCTGTCCATTATCCCGAATGGACCCGCAAAGGTATGCATAACGCCCATCCAGGCGCGGTCGATCTCTTCTGCTGTTGCCACACCATTCGCGGCAAGAGTTTGAGCTGATTTAAACAATTCCATAAGCATGGCATTGAATACATATCCGTAATTTTCCTTTTTAAGCATTATGGGCACCTGCCCTATCCGCTCGGCAAAGGCTTTTATAAGCCCTGTGGTTTCTTCAGAAGTGTCCGGATGCGGCATTATGTCGACAATATTTGTTATGCGCACATCGTGGAAATGAAAGGCCGCAAATTTATCCGGACGCCCGGTGGCTTCGGCAATCATTGAAGGAATAAGAGACGAGGTATTGGTCGTAAAAATCGCGTGAGGCGGACATATTTTATTGAACTGGGCAAAGACCCGGCATTTAAGCGCCGGATCTTCAGGCACCGACTCACTGACAAAGTCGGAATTTTTCCCTGCTTCTTCTGCATCGTATGATATCCTGATTCTTTTCAGCGAAGCTTGGGCGCTTTCTTCGGTCAACCGTCCGGAAGCCATGAATGTTCTGGCCAACTTGCCTATCCTGTCCTTTGCCTTTTCAAGCGAACCCTCTCCCACATCATAAAATGCTACTTCGTATCCGCTCACGGCACACTGAAAACCGATCTGCTGCCCCATGTTTCCTGCTCCTATAATCAACACCTGCCTGATATCTTCAATATTCATAAGGTTCCTCCATTTAGTATCCGCCATTTATAATTATGATTCATCTCTAATTTAACCGGTAAAAAGGAATCAAGGAGTTAAAATGAATTCCTTGATTTTTTCACTTGACCCCCTGAATCCTTGGCCTCTTAAACCCTTACAGGATAAACAACTCTTTTGCAGTTGATCCACAAATATTATCATTATGCTTTATGAAAGCATAAAAAGATCCGGCCAATTTATTCTTCTTTTTCTATCCACATCCTGTATAAAGCAGGCACTATAAACTGTGCTGCCAGGTAACCGGCCATAAGACCCATCGTAAGAGTCATCCCGATTGAAAAAAGCACCGGATGGCGCGCAAACAGAAGTGAAAACGCCCCGACAAAAGTAGTTAAAGCCGAAACCCACACAGCCTTTTCCGTGCCGGTATCAAGCTTGTGATGAAAACCGTAAAGCATGAATACACCGTAATCTATGCAAAGCCCCACTACCACCATGGCCGCAATAACCGCAGGAGCGGTCAGAGAAACGCCAAGAAAAGAAAATCCACCCAGAACGGCTGCAACAGCGCTCACCACAGGCGCAAGTGAAATAACGGTAAGTTTTATTTTTTTTAGAAAAAGGAATGTAAAGCCCATGATCAGAAACCCGGCAACCGAAGCAAGAAAAAGAACCTCTCTTGAAACCGCCCGTGAAATTGCATCCGAAAAAGAGCGGCGGGAAACGATAAAGGTTCCTGGCTGATTATCTGCAATTTTATTCATTACACGGACATATTCCACGCTGTCCGGAAAAAACGAGATAACCCTGAATCCCTCGTCATATTTATGAATAAATCTATCCCTTATCCGGCCTAAAAACGAAAATTCCGGTAATTTGTCATTCAGCTCCTGAGATGGATTCAGACTGCTGAAAAACGGTTCAAAAGCCTTATCCGAAAAATTATAAATTTTCCCCTGTTCCTTAATCATATTGCGGGTCTTTTCAACCAGTTCCGCACTCCAGAAATTTTTCCAGCGCAACTCATTTGCCATGCGGGTTTCCTTTGACGGGAAAACGGGCGCAATGCCGGTCAGAACATCTTTCCCCGCCTCCTGCGCCGCCCTGGCATAAATCTTTTCATTTAACTTAAGAGCCTCCTCTTCCGTCTTCTCGCTTACCACAAAAAACGCGGGCTGATGCCGGCCGCCCCAAACCCTGTGGAATTCATTCTCAGCCTGAACAATTTCAGAACTTGCCCCATCAAGGCGTTGAACATCATTATCGAATTTTATATTGAAAGCGGATAGTGTAAGGGCTACCGTAATGATCAGCCAGAGCAGGATTTTGATACCATCCGGAACTGTAAATGATGCGTTGGCAGGCCGACTCCTTTCAGGAAGGGGCAGGGGCCGGGCGGCTATAATATAAGGAAACACGAATAAAACAAATCCCAGGCAGAGAAGGATGCTTACGATCGCAAAAAATGCGAGTTCATGATAACCGGCAACATTTGAAAAAAAGAAGGCGCCGAACACGCTTATGGTAGTAAGGACAGCTATTACAAGGGGCCTTGCAACCTCTTTTACCGCATCAATACGGCCCGATGTCCTGACGGCTGTGTAAACATGTATGCCGTAGTCATCAGCAATACCAATAATCACCGCTCCCATTCCTGCGACAAAATAGGAAAGCTTCCCGAATACAAGAGCTGAAATATTCATGGAGATAAGCACTGAAAACATCGGGATAAGAAAAAATATAACGGCGCGGTAATCGCGGAAATTGAAAAGAAAGATAAGAAGGAAAGCAATTGATGCGGTTATGGAGGTGATGGCAATATCTCTCTTTATGACATCCTCATTGCTTACTGCGTGGGTATGCCCGGCAATTATGTCACAGGAAATAAAGTCTGGAAGTATCGATATTTTCCCGTTCAGATATCCTATCAATTCCCGCGAACCGCGGGAGTCTGTGAGATCAACCGGCGTATCCAGTATCATCATGAGATGCATGCCGTCATGTGAAACGAAATGGTTGTCGGTAAAATTTATTTCATAGCCGGAAGCACCCGAAAGATTGAGCAGATTTTTGAGACTTACTGAGGAAATTCCAAGCGGATCAGCGCGCAAAACAGGCTCCAGAAATGAGCTTGCCGGCGAGAGCATCTGCCGGTATACGCGGCTTAAGCTTTCTTTAA
Organism: Desulfobacteraceae bacterium; assembly: GCA_003818505.1. Lineage (GTDB taxonomy): Bacteria > Desulfobacterota > Desulfobacteria > Desulfobacterales > RPRI01 > RPRI01. The sequence goes on from RPRI01000132.1 coordinate 8,217, forward strand.
CACCGTCGGGAGTTAACTTTTGCCCGATAAGTTTAAGGTCTTCTTCACTGACAAGCTGCGGGGCATATCGCATGAAGAGAAGAGTTGCATCCCTTACTGTTTCAGAAACAGCGCCTGATTCAACCTTGCTTACCAGCGGCTTATCCAGGCTCCGGGCAAGCCTGTCGGCTTCCATTATAAGCTCATCCAGAGAATGGCCCTGGGATTTGATTTTCAGTGAGAGTACGATCTTGCCCGAAAAATCCGACTCACGCAAGAATTTCATATCCCTGATTATTGTGCGGTCCGCCGGAAGCATTGACTCCATGCTCCCTGAAAACGGAATAAACTTAACGCCGAAACCTGAAGCGATTATGATAAAAAGAATAATAAGAGCGATGAGGCGCTTATGCCGCCCAGCCGCATCGTATAAAATTGAAAAATATTTTTCTACCATGATTGAGGGTCCCGTAAAAAGCCGTTAAAGCGTAATAGTCTCATAAAACCACGAAGATCACAAAGTATACGAAGCTGGAAACATTATATCTTCTCTCTCTTCGTGCTCTTCGTGGTAAAATTTGAACTTTTTACGAAGCCGCTGTTATTGTTAGTTACAAATGATGAAGGGGACACAACTGCGCCGGTCTTTACGGAATAAGACCCATACCTTGAAGCACCGAAAGCATGATGGCGGCAGCTATCACCGATCCGACCTGCCCTCCGGTATTGGCGCCCACGGCATGCATAAGGAGAAAATTGAACTTGTTGTATTTCTGGCCTTCCTTTTGTACAACCCTGGCTGCCATCGGATATGCTGAAATGCCGGCCGCTCCGATCAGAGGATTGATCTTTCCGCCCGACATAACGTTCATCAACTTTCCGAACAGAACCCCGCAGACCGTATCAAGGCAGATAGCAAGAAAACCAAATGCCAGTATAAGAAGCGTCTGCGCTTTTAAAAAAAGCGGGCCGGACATTGTAGCGCCGATTGATATTCCCAGAAACAGCGTCACTACATTGGCAATTTCGTTCTCGGAAGCTTTCGCGAGCCGGCCCACCGCACCGGATTCTCTCATAAGGTTGCCCAGCATGATTGTTCCAAGAAGAGGCAGTCCCTTGGGCGCTATGAATCCACCGACTATAGTGATGACTATCGGAAAAACAATTTTAGCGGTTTTAGACGCCGGCTGGGAGCTTGATTCCATGCTGATCACCCGTTCTTTTTCAGTGGTCAGCAGTCTCATGATAGGAGGCTGTATCACAGGAACGAGAGACATGTAGGAATAAGCCGCAACCGAAACAGCCCCCAGAAGATGCGGAGCATATTTTGCCGTAACATAGATAGCAGTCGGCCCGTCGCAGGCGCCGATTACTCCGATAGCAACAGCATCCAGTTTGGCAAAGCCGAAAAAGAGGGCTAGGCCTATGGTCAGAAAAATGCCGAACTGCCCGGCTGCGCCCAGAAGAAATATCTTGGGATTTTCGAGAAGGGGTCCAAAATCGGTCATCGCGCCTATTCCGATAAATATGAGAAGAGGAAACAATTCATTGGAAATACCCATGTTGTAAATTGTCCTCAAGAAACCCTCATCATCCATGAGTCCGGCAAGCGGAATATTCACAAGAATGGCCCCAAACCCGATTGGAACGAGCAGTAAAGGCTCAACATCTTTTTTGATGCCCAGATAAAGAAGCACGCATCCCAGAACAATCATAACCGGGTTGGACCAGTGCATATTCATAAAACCGGACCCGAGACCGCTCAATCCACTCATTATCGCGTTGAACATTTCAAAACCTCTCTTTGATTATTTCGTAAAAAGCTCAGATATGCCCGTATGACTTTTAACGATATGCCACTCTGTTTACAGCACAATCTATTTCGCTTCTTCTTCCTTGAACGGAAAAATCTTTTTAAGAAGGACCATGAGCACTGCAAACAGAGACAGCACTACAAGAGTGCCTCCCATCCCGACGATTATCATCGTAAATCCGAATGTCCAGTTATCCATATGAATCTCCGAAATAATTATATTTTCTTATAAAGACTGATAGACTCGTAAAAAGTCATATGCGAACGGATTTGAGATTTTTGGGAAACAGATTTTTAAATTGCTGAGCGTTAAAAATCACAAGCTGTTTGATCCCGCCATTGGCGGGAGAGTTCTTGTGATTTAGCTAAGTGATTTAAAAATCCCCAAAAAGCTCATTAGTAAGTTAGAAATTATTTCCGGCAGGAAATAATTTCGTAAACTTATCTCGTTTATCGGGGTTGAGAGAGCATATTTGGACTTTTTTCAAAACCATCAAAACTTAATCTATGTGTTTCCTATCATCCGAAACATCCGATTTCAACTAAATAGTGCTCATCCGTAAACAAAACCATCAATCGTTCCCTCCGCCTGCCGTATTCCGGCGGGCCTGCTCGATAATCTCAAGCAGGCTCAATACTTTAGGCTTCGGCCGGGTGCCGGCCAGTTGCATAAATTCTTCTTCCGGAAGCCTCTCTTTAAAGTAGGCTACAACATCAAATCGCTCCCACCAGCAGTCGAAAATTTTGAAACACGGGCTTGTGCCGTCGCCGCATGAACGGCAATAGCCGAAGCTTACAGAACTTCCAAGACGCGGGCAGCGGATATCGAGCTCGTCAGGGTTCATTTTCTCATACTTTTCAGCTGTTCAGGCACCGGCTGGCTCTTTATCGCGTCTTTCAGCTCGGCAATTTTTTCATCGCTGAGGAATACATCCTTCAGACCTCCTGCCATATACTGTTCATAAGCTGCAAGATCAAGCAGGCCGTGACCGCTGAAGTTAACAACAATCACCTTTTCCTTACCTTCTTCTTTTGCAAGGCGCGCTTCGGCAATTGTCTGGGCCAGGGCGTGCGTTGTTTCCGGAGCCGGGATAAACCCTTCTGTTTTTGCAAAAAGAGATCCGGCTTCGTAACATGCAAGCTGGTTTACGGTCTTCGGTGTTACCAGGCCTTCTTCAATAAGCTGGCTTACCGCCGGGGCCATACCGTGGTAACGCAGACCTCCGGCATGTATCGGGGGCGGCACGAACATATGTCCAAGGCTGTGCATGGCAAGAAGCGGGGTATAGCGGGCGGTGTCGCCGTAATCGTATATAAAAAGTCCGCGGGTCATGGACGGACATGCCTGTGGCTCAACCGGATAAATCTCGATTTCCTTGCCGTTTATCTTGTCAAGCACAAAGGGGAAGGCGAGCCCTGCGAAGTTGCTGCCGCCTCCGGCGCATGCGATTACAATATCAGGATACTCGCCGGCCATGGCAAGCTGTTTTTTCACTTCAAGTCCGATTATTGTCTGATGGAGCATGACATGGTTGAGCACGCTTCCGAGCGAATATCGTGTCTTGCCTGTGGTATCGCTCACGGCGGCCTCGACAGCCTCACTTATGGCTATTCCGAGGCTACCCGGTGTATTGGGATCCCGGGCAAGGGCATCCCGTCCGGCTTTGGTTTCGGAGCTTGGGCTCGGGATGCACTTTCCGCCCCATACCTCCATCATTGTTTTACGGTAAGGCTTTTGCTCAAAACTTACGCGCACCATGTAGACCTTGCACTCAAGGCCGAACTGGGCGCATGCAAAAGAAAGTGCGCTGCCCCACTGGCCTGCGCCTGTTTCCGTTGTGATTCGCTCTATGCCGAACTGCTTGTTGTAATATGCCTGGGCAACAGCAGTATTGGGTTTATGGCTGCCGGGAGGGCTGCACCCCTCATTCTTATAATAGATGCGTGCAGGGGTATCCAGGACTTTTTCCAGGGTGGTCGCCCTTATTAAAGGGCTCGGGCGCCAGATGCTGTAAACGTCAAGAACAGGTTCCGGAATATCGATCCAGCGCTGCGTGCTGACCTCCTGTTCGATTATGTTCATCGGGAAAACCGGCGCCAGCATGTCCGGGCTTATCGGTTTGCCGTCCGGGCCTAAAGGTGGGTTGAGCTTTATATCCGCCAGGATGTTGTACCATTGACGGGGCATCTCTGCAGCCGGCAGTAAAATCGCTTTCGGTTTCATTCTGTCTCCTCCTTATAAAAAGAATATGCCTTGCCATAGAACAAAAAAGCCCGCTGAATTCACAGCGGGCTCAAAATTAGCGGCTTTATATACAGATCACAAGCGGCACACTTTAAGGCCCGTTACCCGGGCCAACACCAGTTCATCCCGGCTGCCTTACCGGCAACCGTAAAAATCTTTATTATATTCAGCTTGGTTTCAGTATTCTGCATGGCTTTTATTAAAAGAACAGGCTCTCTTTTGTCAAGTAAAAACTGTGCATAATCAGACTTCTGCAAAAGATCTTCTTAAAACAGTATGCTGCAAGGCGGGATAAACGCGGGTTTATTTTATTGGACGATCTCATTTATTTATGATTTAATACTTTTAGGGGGTGCTATTAAGCATACCTTCGCACGGCATTCCATTTTGCACGATTTTAAGTGTCAGGCCAAAAGTTCAATCAAGTAATACCTCCGCGTATTCCTGCATTGATCCGCCCGGGGCGGATGCCTTTCCTGAACTCGAACAAAAGAGGATGTTTACGGGAAAAACCCGGTTGATAAAAAGAAGGAGTCTTGCGTGAAGATCTGCGGGTCATTACTGACAGTTTTGCTTTTTACTTTATTCATTACCGCTGACATATCATGGGCATGGCAGGGAAAGGTTGTGAAGATAAACGACGGCGACTCAATTGAGGTGCTGCACGATGGTATTGCCGAAAAGATCAGACTTTATGGAATAGACTGCCCCGAAAAGCAGCAGGATTTCGGGCAGAAGGCAAAAGAATTTACATCAGATAGGGTATTTTCAAAAATCGTAGATGTTGATCCGGTTGTCAAAGACCGGTATGGAAGAACTGTGGGAATAGTATATCAGGGAAGCCGACGTTCTTTGAACGAGGATCTTGTCAACAACGGATATGCCTGGGTCTACCCGCAGTATTGCGACAGATCACAATGCAGAGAATGGACAAAACAGGAAAAAGAGGCTAAGGCAAGAAAGACAGGCCTCTGGGCCATGAACAGCCCTCTTCCGCCCTGGAATTTCAGGCGCAATAAAGGAAAGGACTCATCACACTGGCCAACCTCTGATTCCCGGCAAAACGGAACATACCATGGAAACGTATCATCCGGAATATTCCATAAACCCGGCTGCAAAGGATACTATTGCGCCAACTGCAACGCTTTTTTTGCCACAAGAAACGAGGCTTTGGCGGCAGGCTACAAGCCCTGCGGGTTCTGCCGGCCATAACCCGTGGAACCGTCTTGATATTCCTATTGCATTCCAGCATTCTATGTCGCACAATAACTTTGTAAATTGTACCTGTCACAATACTTCCTTTTTATTAAGTTTGGAGATTTTACTTCCTGCCGGCGCTTTCTTAATCCTGTATTCCAGCTTGAGCGCGTCACTTTTAGTCATTTCCGGACTGGCACCGGCCAGTTCAACAGGCCTGCGGGATCTGGTATACCTGGCGCCTCTGCCTGCGTTGTGAGATGCCAGCCGGTTTTCCAGGTTATTGGTTATACCGCAATACAAAGATTTGTCGGAACACCGGACCAGATAAACAATCCATTTCCCGTTTATCTTCTTTGCCTTAATAATTCACCATCTCCTTTTATTCATATCCGCAATACAAACCGTTACAACCTGTTAATCAATCTGATTTACCTGTAAAATATTCTATTTCATTTCATCGAGTAATTGCCCCCTGCAAAAAAGGCAGCCCGGGCTGAAAATACCCCCGGTATGCGTTACATTTTTTCCGGTAACGGCACTGCCGGCACACAACAATATGTTTGCGCGGATTTCCTGCCCTGGGACAGAGAATGTATATTTCATTCTTTTTGTTTTCCATTACGGTAAAAATTACATCATAATATGCGTCATGTCAAATCAGGATTTCCCAGTAGATATGGCCGCTCAGGAGCGCATGATTATAAAACAGATTGCGTATAAATTTATTATCTGATATTCCCCATTCCGCAATATATGGTGATTATCAATATTCCGATTGGTGCTTGTTTAAATTGTTTTCGAATAGATTTATGACATTTACTATAGCTCGACTTTATCCGGAAAAGATTTCCCCAATTATCATAATTTATTTTAAGACCGGAGGATATTGTGCCCGCAATCAAATTTAATCCGGAATTATGTGCCGGCTGTGAGACCGTGGATTGTCTCATGAAATGCCAATATATTGACTTTGCCGGCATCAGCGACGCAAAAGCCGAAAAATC
>RPRI01000133.1 GCA_003818505.1 Desulfobacteraceae bacterium
CATGAACTCAACCGGATAATGCGTCTTTAAAAACGCGGTTTGGTATGCGATAAGGGCGTATGCCGCGCTGTGAGACTTATTGAAACCATAGCCGCCGAATTTATCGATTAGGGAAAAAAGCCTGTCAGCCTCTTCTTTTGAAACGCCGTTTGCCGTCGCGCCGCTGACAAAACGTTCTCTCTGCGCCGCCATGATTTCTGCAATCTTCTTGCCCATAGCCTTCCGGAGATCATCCGCCTCTGCCATCGAATATCCGGCCAGAACGCCAGCGATCTTCATAACCTGCTCCTGGTAGACAATAACACCGTAAGTCTCCTTCAGGATAGGCTCCAATTCCGGAACGGGATACTCGAAGGATCGCCGCCCGTGTTTTCTTTCCACATAATCGTCTATCATCCCGCTTTCTATGGGGCCTGGCCTGTATAGAGCGACAAGAGCGGTTATGTCATCAAAATTTTCAGGCATAACCCTTTTCAGGAGGTCCTTCATCCCCTTGCTTTCAAGCTGAAAGACTCCGGTCGTATCTCCTGCAGAAAGGAGACGGTATGTGGCCGGATCATCAAGGGCGAGTGTTTCCATATCGGGAGGAGTCTTCCCCTGTTTTGAAATCAAAGAAAGAGTGTTTGCTATAACGGTAAGGTTGCGAAGTCCCAGAAAATCAAATTTTACAAGTCCTATCTTTTCAACCCGTTTCATATCATACTGGGTTACAAGTTCGTCGTTCTTGCCGCTGTAAAGAGGAAGGTATTCATCAAGCGGTTTGTCCGCTATGACAACACCTGCGGCATGAGTGGATGCATGGCGCGGCAGCCCTTCAAGCGTCCTGCATATGCCTATCAGTTCCGCAATCTCAGGCTTCTGACCGGCCAGCTCATTCAGTCTCGGCTCCTGTTTCAATGCCTCATCAAGGCTTATATTCAGAACATCAGGGATCATCTTTGCTATTTCATCAACTTCGCGAAGCGGTATATCAAGAGCCCGCCCAACATCTCTTATTACTGCCCGCGTCTTCATCGATCCGAAGGTTATAATTTGGGATACCTGTTTTTCACCATACTGGTCGACAACATATTTCAATACCCTGTCACGTCCGTTTATGCAGAAATCAACATCAATGTCCGGCATGCTTTTACGGTGCGGGTTCAGAAAACGCTCAAAGATGAGTCCGTGCTCGATAGGGTCAAGACCGGTAATTCCAAGCGAGTATGCAACAAGGCTCCCCGCTGCAGACCCCCTCCCGGGGCCGACAGGAATATTGTTTTCTCTAGCATACTGAATAAAATCGGCAACTATCAGAAAATATCCTGAAAAACCCATCGAAACAAGAACCGACATTTCATGCTCAAGGCGCTTTCTGTATAAATCTTCATCCACAGAAGGATTTTTTGATTTTATTTTAATCAGCACCCTCTCAAAGCCTTCTCTGACTTTATCCGCAAGAAGTTCTTCCTCGGTTTGGCCTGGAGAAGTATTGAACTTCGGGAAATGATAAGTGTTGAAATCAAGTTCAAGATTGCATCTTGCCGCTATCTTTCCCGTATTTTCAATTGCATCGGGAGTTCCGGCGAAAAAGGAGCTCATCTCCTCACCGGATTTGAAATAAAGCTGATCGGTCTCAAATTTAAAGTGCGACGAATCCTTGACGGTTTTACCTGTCTGGATACACAGGAGAATCTCATGAGCCCTGGCATCTTCCTTGTCGAGATAATGGCAGTCATTGGTTGCAACTAACGGAATAGACAATCTATTTCCCATATCGATGAGGGCTGCATTTACTTTTTTCTGAATATCTATCCCGTTATGCTGGAGTTCAAGAAAAAAATTATTTTCACCGAACAGTTCCTGATAGAAATATGCGGCTTCGTCCGCTTCAGCAATTTTCCCTTCGCCAATAAGCCCCGGGATTTCTCCATGCAGACATGCCGAAAGGGCTATAAGGCCCCCGCAGTACTCCTTGAGCACATCTTTATCTATTCGCGGTTTATGGTAAAAACCATCTATCTTCGCGATAGACACAAGCTTGCACAGATTTCTGTAACCTTCATTGTTTTCGGCAAGAAGGATAAGATGTGAAACACCCTTGCTGTCCTGAGGAGTTTTGTCTGTAAGCTTTCGCGGGGCAAGATAGCATTCGCATCCTATGACAGGTTTGATACCCTCATCAACCGCCCTTAAATAAAATTCAAGGGCGCCGAACATGGTCCCATGGTCCGTAATAGCCACAGCATCCATGCCGAAATCCCGCACACGGTCGAGGAGATGATTGATTCTTATGGCTCCGTCAAGGAGGCTGTATTGTGTATGAACATGAAGATGAACGAAAGAAGATGTCCCTTGCATATTTGTATAACCTGATGGTTTGGTGGTTTGGATCTTAAGCTGATCTTTTCCATGTACTGTTAAGTGACAGTTGTAAGATCTCGCGAGTTGCTTAGTCATTGTGATGCTCAACGAGACTGTCGAAAAAGTCGAATTTAGGCTCAATTTTCAAATCATCCGAAAAAAGTATCTTTTTCGGACTGATTTTAAAGCAGTTGTATAGTCACACTAAATGCCCGACATACAACTATTTAGAGGGTTCCCGTCATCACCCTTCATTTTTCTTCTCTTTTTCATTGGAGGCCCTCTGACAGACACATAATCGATAAATTTACTTGTCCGACAGGCTCAACGCCTAAGCTCACTGGTGGCTATGGAGCGCAGCGGAGTAGCCATCCAGTGCAGCGCCTCATTCGGCATTTTTGCATTTCAATAATTTACGAAATCGTGACAAAGTAAGCATGCAATCAGTATGCAATCCGTAACCGGCAAAACTGGCAATATAGAACCTGAGATCAAAATGCTGTGACTGATCATATGCATCAAATTTAGGATCGCTAAGAATTGCTTTAAGTTTTTTACTGCGCGGATTATGATTAGCTAAGATAAAAATCACTTCAGGCTTATCACTGACATTCAGCGCGACATTGGCATTGCTCTTACCTTTCTTGAATTTAAGCAGTCCAAGTTTATAGAGTTGATTAAACTGGTTCTGCATGCTGAGTAGCAGGTCTTTGAAACGGCTGCTGTTCGAAATAAAGTCATCAATATCTTTGAGATGCTTGAGCAATCCGGCCTTGCCGCTCAGCGCGCCGTCGGCGTACTTCATCTCGATAAAGGCGGCTTTACACTTGCTGCCTTTCTTGCGCTGTGAGGCAAGCCAGCGTATTGCCAAAATGTCAAAACGAGCCCCCTGATCCGAATCGGCAACTTCAATGTCAGAAATAAAATACTCGCTTTCATTCGAGATAGTAGAGTCGTTATTTTCACGCGCAACCAACTGCTGAAATTCCCGCTCTGGCTTGTGATGTCCAGAGAAATAGAAATCCATTATTCCCTTGAGGTACTGGAATGAGCTTTCCCATGTCTTTGCCGCATCTTGGCTTTTAATGGTGTCAGGTAAGGCAGGCCTTGGCACTCCTGACTTATTGTACTCTTTGTCGAAGAATGCATTGTAGGAGCCATTACACTGTTCATTAACTCTCAGAATATTGCCGCCCCGGTAGTAGATATTGATGTAGTCCTTACGAATTGATAGCATCAGCGTATGGTCCTGTTGTACTCGTTTGAGTATAGGGTGCAGCAAGCCATATGGATTTAGCAGGTCATCCATAAAAGTTTGAGACAATGCTTTCATTTATACCTCCCACCATTCGCCATCATTATGAGCCTCCACATTGGGGAACAGCTCAGGATATTTCTCGGGGAAAAAACTGTGAATCGGAACCACATTGCGCGGGTTAATCGCTGATACTAGCTTTTTAAGCTCGCCCGGACTGGCGTGCCCTGATGTATGAATGCTATGTTTCGGAATCGAATTCCGCACAAGCCAGTCTTTGACCATATCGTAAGCACCCTGTTCCCAGTAACCTTCCCATTGCGAGTAGATGTAGATCGCCCCAGAAAGGCACTCTCCCCGCTCAAGGTCAAATCGGTGCAAAGGGCGGAAAAGCAAAGTCGATTTTTTGGATATCTGTTGAAGACCTTCAATAAATATACGATTTGCAGAGTGGCGTTTCAGCAAATCGAACCAAGCATTATTTTTAATCTGTACACGTTGGGCTTGAGGTACATACAAAGCGACATCTGACCAAGCGGACTGAGGGAGATTAACATTGCCTGTCGCCTCCAAAATTGCTGCTGTATAGAGATCGATAATCATCTTTCTCCCCGTTCTTTTTGAAGCCCTGAAAATTGAAACGATACGGTCAATATTCTGGCCTGATGTATGGATTATCGCCAAACCTTCGGCGCTGGAAAAGAGATGTACAAACTGGTTTTCGATTTCCTTTTCCGTGGGGAATCGCTGAGAATCGGTGATACGCCCAAGTGAAGACCCTTCTAAAAGCAGCGTATCTATGTTTTGTGGGGGATTGTCTGTCAGACGCTCAAACAATGACGCCTTACGGCCATGGGCACGAAAATCACCACTGTAGAAAATACTTTTTCCGCCACTTTCAATTTGAAGTGCGTAAGCGTCATAAGCCGAGTGATCTACAAGAAAGGGAGTTACACAAAAAGGACCGATGTTGAAGCTTTGCTCTGATTGGTAATTCCAACCCTTTGCTGGAGTGGGCCAGTTTCCCGGTAAGAAAGGGGCGGCAGCTTCAAGTACCCGGCGAGCAGCGGCACCCATGCCGACCGGAATTTTCTGAGAGATGTGAGCAAGTAAACCGAAATGGTCGAGATGGGGATGCGAAATTAGGATACCCAACAGGGACGGATCGCGACCGTCTAATCCGTTGATTTTAGGGAGATATCGACTATCGTTCTCTTCTGCATCCAGTGGAAGGCCGAAATCAACAAATAGTCTCTGACTGCAGCTTTCGACTTCAATGCAACTGCCACCTATTTGTTTGCTACCACGATGAATGCATGCACGCATGATGTTCCTATTTTGTTGCCGAACGCGACTATCGAAAAATTCGATTTTAGGCTCAATTTCCAAATCATCAGGAAAAAGTATTCTTTCTCGGACTGATTTTAAAGCAGTAGTATAGTCACACTAAAGTCAAGCACTGTCAGATCGACATAGCTGGACGTATTCCCTAAAGGATAACCGGCATCCAGCAGAATGGATTGCCCACCAGATATCACCTGGATACAGGTGCCACCAATCTCTCTGGTACCACGATGAATCAAGACTTCCATTTAACGATGACCTTCCTTGATGGCCAGGGAAATCTTTTCGATCTCGGCCTCAAGATTTCCAATCTCTTCGGCATCGACCGGCTTCCCTTCGAGCTTCCGCTTCTTAATGTAATACAGGTAAAAAAGAAGCCTATTCTCCAGGTAGGTACGTCCTGTGACCTGTTCGAGTCGGTCAGAATTATCCGGGAAGACGTAACCGTTATCACTCGGATATTTTTCAAAGTAGGTGAACATCAACCTCAAGTTTTCGTTGCAGTTACAACAGATAGGTTCGTCAATGCCAGGGAACGATGTAGATGCAAAATGGTTGTCATCCATCTGCTCACCACAAAACGGACAGTCATTTTTTTTATTTTCCATTTCACCTCAAACAGAAAAACTGTGTGACAATTTCAGGGGCAGCCATGATTTTTAACATTCTTCTCGCCTCAATTCTGGCATTTCCTTCGAACCTTTCACAACCGATAGAGTCGTCATGGAGTTATTGGAGCGTCCAATGGGTTATTGGCTTCTTCATTCAAAAAGATTAAAACCTTATAACTATTCATAAGTCAGGAGATAGAATTCACTATCCATAGCTCAATCAAGCCTGTAGTTCGGCGCTTCCTTGGTGATTATTACGTCATGAACATGGCTTTCACGCAATCCTGCCGCGCTTATTTTCACAAACTTTGCTTTCAGCCTCAATTCCTTGAGGGTCCGGCAGCCTACGTATCCCATTCCCGCCTTAAGACCTCCTACAAGTTGCAATATATTGGCGGAAAGCGAACCCCTGTATGGAACACGCCCGACTATCCCTTCAGGAACAAGCTTGTCTTCTTCAGTCTGATCTCCCTGGTAATACCTGTCCCTGCTTCCGGATTTCATCGCCTCAAGAGAGCCCATTCCTCTGTATACCTTGTAGCTCCTGCCCTGGAAAAATATCGACTCGCCGGGGCTCTCCTCCGTTCCGGCAAACAATCCGCCTATCATTACCACATGGGCTCCGGCGCCTATTGCCTTTGTCAGGTCACCCGAAAACTTGATACCGCCATCCGCAATAAGCGGAACTCCGGTTTTATCTGCAACCTTCCTGCAGTTCATTATTGCCGTCAACTGCGGCACTCCTGCGCCTGCGACAATCCTTGTTGTGCAGATTGAGCCGGGACCTATTCCTACCTTTACGCCATCGACTCCGGCTTTGACCAGGTCGCCCGCCCCCTTCTCTGTCGCAACATTTCCGGCAATAAGTTCGATATCCTTGAAGGTGCTTTTTAAAATCCTGACAGCCTCCATGACATTCTTTGAATGGCCGTGTGAGGTATCGATCAGAATGACATCGGCGCCTGCGCCCAGCAATTTTTCCGCCCGTTCCTCCATGTCAGGACCGACACCCACAGCAGCACCCACCCGGAGCCGTCCCATCCTGTCCTTGCATGCATTCGGAAATTTTTTAATTTTTTCAATGTCTTTAATTGTTATCATTCCCGTCAGCCTTCCCTTTTTATCAACCACGAGAAGTTTTTCAATCCTGTGCTTGTGCAAAAGCATTTTTGAATTTTCGAGCGAAATACCTTCTGAAACGGTGACAAGATTATCCTTTGTCATTACATCGGATACTTTCCTTTCAAGGTTTGTTTCAAAACGCAGATCCCTGTTGGTGACTATTCCGACAAGCTGATTGCCTTTCGTTACCGGCACCCCTGAAATTCTGTATTCCTCCATCAGCTTCAGCACTTCACGAACCTTCTGATCAGGATGAATTGTAACAGGATCCACGATCATGCCGCTTTCAGATTTTTTTACCTTATCCACCTCCATGACCTGGTTTTTAATACCCATGTTGCGGTGGATAAATCCTATCCCGCCTTCTCTTGCCATGCTTATGGCGGTCTGCGCCTCGGTCACAGTATCCATGGCTGCGCTGACGATAGGAATATTCAATGAAAGATTTTTCGTCAGTTGCGTAACCGTGTTAACATCTTTCGGCAGCACATCAGAATAGTTGGGAACAAGCAAAACATCGTCAAAAGAATAGGCATCATCAAGTTCTGCTTTGACCATGAGTACCTCCATATCATTAATATATACAATATGTTGATTGCTGTATTAATCTTTATTCAATAAAAGCGTAATAACATTTTCCGTCAATAAATAATATTTCCCCGAATAGCAGAAGGGGCTTTCTTTGGCAATGATTAAATTGCCTTTGCCTTGACAAAGAAGAGGCAGTCATACTAAAAGAAACAGGTCAAAACAGAAAATGACTCGAAGAAAACGAAGATTTTATAGAGAGCGGTTAAATAAATTTCATTTGCCATGTTGGGGTATGGGCTGACATGGCCTTAAACGGTGTGTATATTCATAGGTCCCAGAGACATAATCATGCTTATTGAAGTCAATCCCGAAAATCCGCAAAAACGCCTTATCAGGAAAGTAGTCGAAGTCCTGAAAAATGATGGCATTATAGCCTATCCTACAGATACATATTACGGTATCGGATGCGACATAATGAACAAAAGGGCAATCGAAAAAATATACCTTTTGAAACAAAGGGATAAAAAAAGGCCTTTCAGCTTCATATGTTCCGGACTCAAAAATATCAGCGACTATGCCAAGGTATCGAATTATGCATACAAGACCATGAAACGTCTTCTGCCCGGACCATACACATTTATACTCGAAGGCTCAAAACTCGTCCCCAAGATAATGCTTACAAACCGCAAAACTGCAGGAATAAGAGTTCCTGAAAACAAAATCTGCCTTGCGCTTGTGGAAGAACTCGGTAATCCTATCATAACTACAAGTGCCACAATGCCCGACGGCTCCGTTTTTGATAACCCATCTTTAATAAATGAATACTACCGTACAAGAATCGATATGGTAATAGATGGAGGTCCTGTTCCGGGGCAACCATCCAGCGTAATATCGATGATAAATGACATTCCCGAAATAATCCGCGAGGGATGTGGGGACACTTCAACTCTGTAAATAGAATCCTGACGGCAAGACCTTTTCATAACATCTGATTAAACAGCTTGCACAGGTAGTGGGTTCTGCCGTTTTGCAAGTAATTTTTACGAAACACAACAACGCCCCCTGATTCTCGATAAAGAGAGACAGGCAGAGACAAAATAACGGCTTCGTGAGCGCATATTCACTGGGGCTGTCCAGGTCTAATAGGAGTGAATCTACTACCGTTGACGAAGCCTGGTCTTGTTCTTTCTAAACGGCAGAATCCATTGCTTTTATAAGCCCCCACATACCTTAAACTGGCCTTTAATAGAGGCTGACGCAAAGATTCTGATATGTTGAATGAAGATTATTGAAGCTCTGACGGTTTGATAAAAATCAGATGGAAGGTTTCATGATATAGCCGACATAAAGTCCCGGATTCACTGAACTGTTAACAAGTTTTTTCATGGCTGTTTCCATGAAATACTCCATGAAGGAGATTTCGGCTTTTTTCGAATAAACCGCTGATATTTTTCCTTTTATCCCGCCCATACGTCCTGCCCATTCAATGGCATCCTCAAGATTTCCCATACGGTCAATAAGACCTCTGGCTTTAGCCTCCTCCCCGGTAAATATGCGCCCGTCGGCCAGATCCTTTACTTTATTCCTGTCCATCCTGCGTCCTTCCGAGACCGCACCCACAAATTGACTGTGAGTCTGGTCCACAAAATACTGGAGCACCTTTTTCTCTTTTTCGGTCATTTTCCGGACAGGAGAGCCCATGTCCTTGTATTCACCGCTTTTTACAACAATAGGATAGAGCCCAATCTTGCGTAAAATCTCCTCAAAATTTGTAAAACCAATTATAACGCCTATACTGCCTGTAATCGTTCCAGGACTGGCCATTATGCCGTCGGTACCTGCCGCGATATAATATCCTCCGGAAGCAGCAATCGAACCCATGGAAGTAATGATCTTCTTTACTCCGACCGTCTTCCTGACCTCTCTGAAAATTTCCTGCGAAGGCCCTACAACTCCTCCTGGCGAATCTATCCTTAATACAATCGCCTTTACCGATTCATCCTCCCTAAACTTCTTGATATCCTGAACAATATCCCCGGCATCGGTAATTACGCCGGATACCTCAATAACTGCGACCTTCTCCCCGATATTAAAGTCGGAATCCATGGTTCCAAGATATACGAGTGTAGAAATCCCGAGTACCATAGCGGCAAAAACAGAGGAAAAGACAAGAATGAAAAAAAGATATGGATGCCTGCGCGAAAACATTGATAATTTCTTTAAATAAAAGTGGTGTGTTATACTAACAGCTATGCCCAAAGCGGGCTCAACAAAGCATGAAAATACAGAGACCAGGAGTCAGAAACCGGAATAACTCTGGTATTGTTGTTCTTCTGTATTCTGACTCCTGTATTCTCATAAAAGTACTTGGGGAAAAACAGCAGTTAATACTACCGCTTTACCCGAATAAAGATCATTCCCCGTTTAATTTCTCCTGGAGGTTTTCCCGCAAAATCTCTCCGAAAGTGGATGTTGCAGGCTTCATATTATTTATATATTCGGTAAGTATGCTCTGTTCATCATCCATCTGAAGGCGTTTAATCGAAAGACCGATTCTTCTCTCAACACTGTTTATATTCATAACTTTTGCAGTTATTACTTCTCCAACATTATACTTTCCGACAGGAGTCTTGATTTTTTCCTTACTGATTTCAGATACATGGATAAGTCCTTCAATTCCCTCTTCGAGTTCTACAAATATCCCGAAATCAGTAACATTTGTTATCGTTCCGGTAATTTCTTTACCCACCACATATCTCTCACTAACTGTTTCCCACGGATCTTTATGAAGCTGCTTGATCCCCAGCGAAAACCTTTCGTTTTCTTTCTCTATTGCAAGGACTATAGCCTGTATCATATCCCCCTTTTTGTAAAGCTCGGAAGGATGCTTGATTCTCTTTGTCCAAGATATATCCGAAATGTGTACGAGACCGTCAATGCCTTCATCTATCCCGACAAATATTCCGAAATCCGTTATATTTTTCACTTTCCCTTCAATGGTTGTTCCAACCGGATAGTTTTCGCTTATCAGATCCCATGGATTCGGAATTACCTGCTTTACGCCAAGGGAAATCCTTCTGTTTTCAGGTTTTATATCAAGAACAACCGATTCGACCGTCTCGCCGACTGAAACCACCTTGGAAGGATGGCGAATCTTGCGGGTCCACGACATTTCTGAAACATGGATGAGGCCTTCAATACCCTCTTCAAGTTCAACAAAAGCGCCGTAATCGGTAAGACTTACCACCTTCCCCGCAACCCGTGAACCTATAGGATATTTTTCCGAAGCCCTTATCCACGGATCCTCGGTAAGCTGTTTCATGCCGAGCGACACCCTTTCCTTCTCCTTATCTATGCTCAGTATTTTAACCTTAATCTTGTCTCCGACAGCAAACATTTCAGCAGGATGCTTGACTCTGCCCCATGAGATGTCGGTAATATGAAGTAGGCCGTCAACACCTCCAAGATCAACAAAGACACCGTACTCGGTGATGTTTTTTACAAAGCCGTCAACAACTTTATTTTCAGTAATTGAGGAAAGGGTGGCTGTCCTTTTAAAATCACGATCCTGTTCAAGAATAGCCCTTCTGGAAAGAACGACATTGCTGCGCTTCCGGTTGTATTTTAATATCTTGAAAACAAATGTCTTGCCTACAAGCTCATCGAGGTTTCTTATCGGGCGCAAATCGGCCTGGGATCCTGGCAGAAAAGCCTGAACCCCTATATCAACTGAAAAGCCGCCTTTTACACGGCTCAGTATAATACCTTCAACGGTTCCATCACTATCGTGTGCCTTCTTTATATCATCCCATACCTTGACCTTTTCAGCCTTTTCTTTCGACAGGATGACACGCTCCTCTTCATCATCCCACCATTCCACCATAACCTCAACTATATCACCAAATTTGGCATTAATATTGCCGCTTTCATCCCTGAACTCGTGAATCTTTATCTGTCCTTCGGATTTATAGCCAATGTCAACCAGGACATAATCCTTGTCGATAGATATTATCCTGCCCGTGACAACTTCACCTTCCTGAAAACGTTTAAAGCTTTCATCATACATGTCCATCAGCTTTTCCATGCTGTCGTCGCGGCCCTTCGCCTCTTCAGATGATTTTTCATCCGATGCATCAGGTTTTAACAATACATCCTGCAGCTTGTCACCGTCAGCTTCTCCAGCTCCCGATAAACTCTGTTGTTTTGGATTTTGATTTTTAATGTCGTTAACCAGATTTTCCATGAAAAGAAAGTACCCCCTTAACCTTTTTATCGCTATCAATATTCTGAATAGCTACTCATAACTTGGTATTTGTATCAGACTATATTTTAAAAAACAAACATATTTTTTACAGATCATATTATTTTTAACGAAGAACGAGGATCAGATTGATGGATTTATGAAAAGCCTTACGTTGACGGCAGGTCAAAAAACCCGTTTTTTGATGTGGGAAAGCATAACATTTACAACCGCTTCGATATCAAGGCCTGTCGAATCTATTATAACCGCATCTTCGGCCGGTTTGAGGGGGGCAAGGCTTCTGCTGCTGTCGTTTGTATCGCGAAGTTTAATATCTCTCTCTATCTCTGCGACTGTAGGAGAACCTTTTTTATCCGCAAGCTCTTTAAACCGTCTTTCAGCCCTTGTCTTAGCTGAAGCATCAAGATAGAATTTTACTTCAGCTTCAGGAAATACGACAGTTCCCATATCCCGACCCTCAAAAACAGCACCCTTTTCCTTACCAAGCTCTTTTTGTATTGCAAAGAGACACTTTCTGACGACAGGTCTTGCCGAAACCGCAGAAGCGAGCATCGATATACCGGGAGTTCTTATTTCACCTGTAATATCGGCTCCGTTTGAAAAAAGGCGAAGTCCTTTTTCATCCCTTGCAAATTTAAAATCGAGGGCGCTGCAAAGCTTTTCAAGTCCGGCATCATCATCGCTTGCAACGCCTGCCTTTTGTGCCTCATAAGCGACACCTCTATATAACGCGCCCGTATCAATATACTTATACCCGAGACGTTCGGCGAGTATTTTGCTGACCGTGGTTTTTCCCGCCCCGGCGGGGCCGTCGATGGTTACAAGCAAGAGTTTATCGCCGTAATAAGGCCGGTTTTTCACAAGATGACCTTTTCAAGAGCCTTTATGAAACGAACATTTTCTTCATGGAGTCCGATGCTGACCCTGATATATCCGGGATACCCGTATGATGTCATCGATCTCACGATTACTCCAAGTTTCAACATATTTTCAAAGACATCATCGGCGTTTTTTGCAGTATCGATAAGGAAGAAGTTTGACTGGGTCGGAAAATACTTTATTCCTTTATTATTTAAAGATCTATACATGAAATCAAGCTCGTTATGAACCAATCTCACCGTTTTCTCAAAAAAGGTTTTATCGTCTAAGGCAGCGGCAGCTCCGGCCTGCGCCGGAATACTTGCATTGAAAGGAGGTCTGATTCTGTTTAAAATACCTGATATATCTTCAGACATGATCCCATAGCCTATTCTAAGCCCCGCCAAACCGTATATTTTTGAAAAAGTACGCAGGGTCACGACATTATGTTCCGAATTAATGTAATCCATACTCTTGAAGCAGCTCTTATCGCGGACAAACTCTATATACGCCTCATCCACGATCACGATCACATTTGGCGGAACCTTTTGAATAAATCTTTTAAAACTCTTCCCGGGTATGACGGTTCCCGTCGGATTGTTCGGGTTGCAGAGGAAAATGATGCGGGTTTTGCCCGATATCTTTTCAGCCATCCCTTCAAGATCAATTGAAAGCGATTTCAAGGGAACAAAGACCGGTTTTGCGCCGGCGGCCCTTACCGTTATCTCGTACATCAGAAATGACGGGCTGGGGATGATCGCTTCATCCCCCGGAACTAGAAATGCGTTTGTGAGCATCCCTATGATTTCATCAGAACCGTTTCCTAGAACTATCTTTCCGGGTGATATCCTGAACCGCTCCGACAATTTCATTATAAGGTCATGGCCGCTTCCGTCCGGATAACGGTTCAGGCGACAAAGCGCCTTTTCGACCGCTTTAACTGCTTTGGGAGAAGGCCCAAGGGGATTCTCGTTCGACGCGAGCTTTACGGAACCGGAAATCCCATATTCCCTTTCAAGCTCTTCGATGGGCTTTCCGGGAACGTAGGGCTTTATCAAAAGAATATTCTGAGGAACCTTCATTTTCATATTCTATTTTCCGGCGGCCTGCCTGCCCCTTTCAAGCGCCTTCATATTAAGCGGTATCAATTTCGCCTTGCTGGAAAATTCAGCCTTGACCGATTCCGCCAAAATCTCAAAATCAACCATCATGCTCCGTGCGACAAAAGCCCCGAGAGCGACTATGTTCGCCGCCTTAACGCTTCCTATTTCATTGGCGATATCGATTACCGGCACCCTGAGCTCATCAACGTCCTTACGTCCGGAACCGATCTGAATAAGCGAGCTGTTTATCATCACGACACCGCCCGGTTTAACAACCGGTGCAAACTTCTCAAGGGAAGGCCCGTTCATCGCAACAAGGTGCTGCGGATTCCTTACTATCGGGGAGCCTATCGGCCTGTCGCTTATAACTACCATGCAATATGCTGTTCCTCCCCGCATCTCGGGACCGTAAGAAGGAATCCAGACAACCTCGTATCCCTGCTCCATAGCAGCATGAGCCAGAATTTTCGCGCTGAAAAGAATCCCCTGACCGCCAAAACCTGCAAACATGACTTCACTTTGCATCGGACCCTCCTTCCGACTGCGCCGGAGTCTTGAACTCGCCGAGGGAGTAATAAGGTATCAGCGTTTCCTCCGCCCATTTGACGGCCTGAACGGGCGTAAGCCCCCAGTTGGTAGGACACGTACTCACCAGCTCGACAAAGCTGAAGCACCGTCGTTCAAGCTGATATTCAAACGCAGTTTTAATCGCTTTTTTTGCCTTGACTATATATTTTGGTTTTATTACCGACTGCCTCGTAATATATGCCGGGGTATTAAGCGCTGAAAGGAGTTCGCAAACCTTTATGGGCATTCCGACATCTTTAACATCGCGGCCATACGGCGATGTAGTTGTGCGCTGACCCGGCATTGTTGTCGGAGCCATCTGACCGCCGGTCATTCCATAAACAGCATTATTTATAA
>RPRI01000134.1 GCA_003818505.1 Desulfobacteraceae bacterium
ACAGGTATTTTATCGCTTCATAAAGTCAATCATCAGAGGATTCACCCTCTCCGGCATCTCATAATGGGGTATGTGGCCTGCGGCATCCAGGGCGTGAAATTCAACATCGCGTATCGCCGCCCGGACCATTTCATTGTTGCTGAAAGGAACAATTTTATCTTCCCTGCCCCAGATAAGCATGACCTGACGGCCCTGTTTTCCCACTGCCTCAAAGGCCGTTTTCTGATCATCCAGATTGAAATTTCTAAGTGTGCTCTGCAATGCCCTTTTAAAACCTGCATATTGCGTCTGCTGACTGAACTTTTCGGAAAATGCGGAGAGTTTCTCCGGTTTGGAAAAATTATTCTTGAACAGACCGCTCATAATGGGATTGCCGAAGGCATACATCATGTAATCTCCGACAACGGGCAGACGCCCTATCCGTCCCGCAACGTGAACTTTCACAGGGTATCCAGCAGGAGCAATCAGCACCAGCTTTCTTACGTTTTCCGGGTGCCGCGCGACAAATATGACGGCAATGGCCCCTCCCATGGATGATCCTACCAGATCAACCGGTTTACTGATCTTAAGAGCGGAAAGAAGCTCAAGCAGTTGCCGGTCAAAAAACTCTTCGTTGTATATCACATTCGGTCTGTCCGAAAACCCGCGTCCGTAGAGATCATAACGCAGCACCCTGAATCCAGCCTTTGCAAGAGCCGGCTGTGTATCGTCCCATAAAATAGGGAGTTGAAATGCCGTGTACCAGAACCGCCACCGGACCGTCATCAGGGCCTGATAATTCGTAATGGACATAGCCATCGGAGAGTTTTATGAATTGACCGGGAAGCCCCCGGCGTATGTTGTCGTCCAAAGTCTTTGTTTCTTCATCGAAGATCCAGTACGGGATTAATAAAAGAAGAATAAGGAGGGCAATGACAAATATTATTTTTTTAAATGATTTTGATCTGGTCATATTTATTCCTTCCTGACCCAGCGAGGCCATCGCCTGCCGGCCTGTTAGAGTAAACATCCGCACCCGTCGTCAGGAGTTTTCCGCTGCCGATGGAGGAACTGGTTGTTTAACCCCACCTTAAGGGATTATCTGTATTTGTTTGCCTTCCCCGGAATGAATGAATCAGAGCACTGGAAACAAATTGCTGTTATTTAACGACGCATTCCATCGGCCAGTGGTCCACCGCTAAGCAAGGTAGAAGTTCAGAAAATATGCCTAACAACCTCTTATTGAACTGTACACTATAGCCAGTTTCTGTGTAAACGTATTTGTTGAGATATCATTTTCTTGTCAATTCTTTTTCGATCCATTTCGAAACGATTATTGATGCTTCGCGCTTCGAAAGCATCTGAGCATTTTTACCAATCGATTTAGCAAAATTTTCTTTCTTGGGAGTGTTGTCCGGAGAAACAAAAAACTCTCTTGAGCATTCAGCTGTTGATGTCAAAATTTTTTCAATATTAGTCGGGCAAATATCATCATCTTTTTGACCAACGATCAATTGATACTTTGAAATAGGCAAATAGATGTTTTTAATCTTGTCATCCACTTCCAGATGAGGTTTATATTTGGTTCCTGATTCCGTCTCGATAATTACAGCAGAATCTCCTAAAATAAATAACCCCTCTTTTAATACTACTATCCTAAATTTTAAATCTCTGTATCTATTAACTCGAACATCAGGAAATAGACTGCGTTTTAAGCCCTCAATGTGACCGTTTTTTATTGCTTGAGGAAGGTGGACTGACGCTTCACTGGCTAATATTTCAGCTATTATAGATAAACCTTTATCCATTTCTTTTGAAAATTGTTGCGACTTTAAATATTGTTGTGATTTTATTAAAACAATATTTATGAACAATTTTCTAAAAGCTGTTGGGAGCTTATCCACTAAAGGGAGTTTATTGATTTTATCGTAAAGCAGGTTCGGCTCTCTATTTATTTTGTTCAGCACAATTTGTTTAAAAGTCTCTTTTTCATTAATAAGGTGAATTATTTCATTCAATAATAAATTGCTTGCAGATAGAAAAGATTCTCTAAGGTTCCTCGTTCTTATTTCTAAATGAGTTATTAACTCAGGCAAGAGCCCTAAATCAAGCTGGGTACTACATGAAATTCTCCTTAGGCTATTTACAAATTCACTAAGTTCTGTTTCTGCTTCTGTTATTTCCTGATCGGCATCGAGTTCCTTATTGGTATAGAATTTTTTAGAAACAGCGATTTTATCAATATTCGCCTCGAAAGGTACTGCTTCACGCTGAAACACCCAACCAAAATAGTTCTGCTTTTCTGTACGACTCGTAAATCCTTTAAGCAGAAAACGTGGCAAAATATGTTGTCTGGCTCCTGACATTTATTTCCGTATCATTCCAATGCTCAGAATAAGGAGGGACTGCTTTTTGCCGTCGCCCTTACTGCTGTTGATGTTAGCTCAAAACAAATTGCCTTGCTTAAGTTCTAAAATTTTCTTTTTCAAGGAAATTTTTTGCTCTGCTTTTTGGATAGCACTATCGCTCATAACTGAAATCAAGTTTTCGAAATCTATTACATTATTAACTTTTACAAAGGATTTATTTTTATTCACAAACACCAAAGATTTTTTTGCTTGCTTCAATAGTTGAATAACATTGCTGAGTGTACCAGTGCTTTTTGAATCCCAAACCATCAAGCCGTAATCGCATTTTTTGGGGCGTATACGGGACGTTCGGGGGCGTATACGGGCGTATACGGGACGGGGCGTATACGGGACGTTCGTGCAGAACGTTCACAACGGGCGTATACGGGACGTTAGTGCAGAACGTTCACAACTCTAAATTCATATCCATATAGATAAGGCCATTAAAATTTGCGACTTTATAAGTCGCCTGACCTGTTATATTTGCGGGTTGAAAATATATAAATCGCATATCACAATTATTTATTTAAATAAAGCCTTGCATATTTTATCTGTATTTCCAGAAGAATATTTTGTCTGGTTTTGCTCCACGGAACGTATGGAGCCTGGCACTGGGAACAGATTGTTAATATTTAACGCCCTTCAACAACCGGCAGCTTTAAAGCGAAAGGGAATAGCATTCAGGTTGAGCAACTTGATGTTAGGCGGTCTTATTTGTTCGCTTTCGGTAATTTTCTAAATCCGCATCAGTCATCTGTTCCGGTGGAACAAGTCTGTAGTGCTTTTCATCACAAATGGCGACACCGTTCTCGCCCTCCTCAAACGAAAATAGCGCGATGATATTATCTTTGACGAATTGCGCTGCTATCGGACGACAGATCAATTGAGGAAACTTGTTTGAGCATAACGCAAAGTCCTGTTCAATCTGCACCACCCCAAGCTGATCTGTGCCGCCTTTAGCTTGGATCGGGAACACATATTGCGCCCCTCGTTGATCAACGCCTACGTATAGCTCATCTGTTTCCACTTGCCCCATTCCAGGCACAGTGGTTCGCAAATGATTCTGTAAAGAATAGCATGTAATGCCAGTAAATATATCTATGAGGCGATTATATCTAAGCTTCGCTAATAGCCCTTGCTCGTCATTGACAGCATACATTGCTATAATTCCTGGAGTTGCATCCGGTATTTTGGTCTCTGCCAAAAGCGAGTTCGGCAGTATTCGAGGCATTGTAGTGAGTGAGAACTTATACTGCGCCAGCCCTGTTGGGCGAATGACCCACTCTTCACCTTCCGGCGCGCGTTCACGAACATATTCGGGCAAAGCGGCTCGATAGCGAAAGCTGTATACTATATCGCCGAGGTTCTTAGGCAGCTTAATGCCAAGCTTGGCGGCATTGGTAACCAAATCCTCTCTTCGGAAGGGCACTTCACGCAAGCCCTTTTTATACTTGTATCTGAAAATTGTTTCAATAAGTCTTGAATAACGATTGCTATCCTTTGCCATGATTAACTCCTTGCCTGTTACCGGGCCATTGCAACACGACGACCTCTTCCCGTAGTTGTTTGCGTGTTGCGGTTGCTAATCGCGTGCGAAAAAGATCAATCCTATCTACGCGATAGCCTAAAGACTGAGCAATATCCGATAATAATTGTCCGGTTCGGATCATGACTTGGAGATATGATGCCTGGTCGCCTACAACATATCCAAGATACGCACCTGGTTTAAGATATTGACGTAGTTCTGCTAAGTGGCGGGCCATGCCCCCAAAGTAGAGCTTTGTTACTTTACCGTAAAGCCTTTCAAATCCTGAGGTCTTACCCAGCTCAATCCTTTTATCCTCTATGTCTGATGCAATCTTCTGAATTTCGGTATTCCCTGCAATCCAGGAGTCATCATCGTCGCCCTTATATACATTGCGAGTATTTGATCGCAGCAATCCTTTTTTCAGCGATCGGAGATCGTCTCTGTTCGTAATGAAACCAAACATTACTGATTCCAGTCTGGTTGTGCGGGTATAGTCTTTTTCATTCGGATAGGGCGGGGATGTGAAGACGGCATCAATGCTTTCTGGTTTAAGAATCATGCTGAGTTGCCGAGAATCTGCATGATGAATTATAGCTTGCGTGTCGCTGTGTTGGGCAATGCGTAAGTCCGAAGATATTGTTGATACCTCGGAGAGCCAGCTTTCGACAACCGGTGCATCAACTTTCTTGGTGCGACGAACGCCCACTTCAGGACCGAAGTGCAAGTTACTTATAAAAAACACCAGAGCCTTCGCAAGAGCCAGCATTTCATGACGATGAAACGGAGAGTGCGCTTCTGCTTTAAGTGCGTCTAACAACACCAGCGATTTATGAAGAGGCAAAGGACTAATAGAGTCTTTAAGCAACAGCGAAAAAGCGTCATCCGGCAATGTCCGGAGAGCGGAGTTCTGTTGGGAGGCAAGAGCTTTGTGTACGTTCACCGCAATCTGGCGAGCATGTTCGCTCAGTTTGTAAGGATCGATGTCCCAAGCTACTTTAACGGAGCTTGCGAAATGAGCGATTGGGTTTGCCTCAATCCCTATGCTATTGATTCCACAAAGCTTTGCTTCGACAACGGTTGTCCCTGTCCCGCAAAAGGGATCGAGAATAGTAGCGCCTTTTTTTAAGTCAAATTGCTCAATGTATTCTCGCACCAAATGGGGAGGAAAAGACAAAACAAAACGGTACCAGTCGTGAAAACGCTTGTCATTGTGAGACAGCTTATTTGCGGTGCCATTATCACGAGTTCTCTTTGCGTTCTTGTCATCGGGGAAGAGAGAACCCTGCATAGCTGGCACATGTGTATTAAAGTGCAGATTCACGTAAACACGGTATCCTTTATTTTGTTATTTCAAAGGACAAATTAAGTGATGAAATCCCAGTTTCAGTAACGCCGGGAGTTGAAAATATATAACACAATTATTTATTTTAATAAAGCCTTGCTTATTTAATTCGTATTTCCAGAAGATTATTTTTGTCAGGATTGGTTCGGCATATGGATGCAAGTTTAGCTTAATTCTTCAACATCTTCAGAATGTGTCTGGAAAGGCTGTCTTTAATCTCCCGGTGTCTGGGTACCGGCTGCGCAACTTAGTCATCGGGTTTTGATACCAATCATGCTTCCCACCATGGCGTATCAGAATGCATCCAATTTCTTCTATCTCTCGGATGAGGTTTATTCTTTTCATGCAACACGCAACTCTCCAACCCGGTGAACATATGGAATGGCGCCGCTACTGAGGTCAGCATATATATCCCTGAGATTTTCCTCCAGCTCTTCAAGGGACGCGCCCTGCGTCCTATAGTCAGGATACTCCTCAAGCCAGCCTATACACATATCGCCGTCCTTGTAGTAAATGAACTTTTTTGTTTCCATATTATCACTCCTCGTCATTGTGGATTTCACATCCACATTAAACCGCTTAATCTTTTCTATGCCGCCCAGGCCGGGACACCCTGCAACCGGAAAAACTCAAACGGCAGATTGAAAATACGTTTCTTCTTTATCACAATTCATATTTTTAATAAAGTCTTGCTTATTTTATCTGTATTTCCAGAAGATTATTTTATCCGGTTTTGCTCCCCGGAACGTATGGAGCCTGGCACTGGAAGCAATTTGTTATTATGTAACGACGGAAATCAGGCGCGGTTTTAGCGTCCGCTGGATTTACTGGTTCTGCCACGTTTATCCGGGTTTACCAAAGACTTTCAACATGCTTATAGTTTAAGATTCTTTTATCTTTTGTAAGAATCGTGGCATTCTCTTCGCGTGCCGTTGCCACAATTATCTGATCTGCCGGATCATCATGGAAGGGCTTTGGAAGTACTGTTGAGCGGTAGGCTATCATGGGTGTGAGATGGACAAAGCGGAGTGATTATATCCTTTTCGAAAACAAAAGCATGCGCGAGTTTACCTGGTGTTGGCTTCATTCCGGATTTGCGATAGGGAACCACTTGAGCAATAGGCTTGCCTCTTTTCGTTATGACGATGGTTTCCTGGGATTTTGAAACATCGTTTAGTACCTTCAACGCATATGCCTTAAATTCACTTATGGCCATTGTTTTCATGCGATCACCCCCTTTTTTAGAATAAAGTAGTCAACTAAAATGGTCATGTCAAGATAAAATGCCATAAATTGCTTCTCATTTCAGGGTCTCTAATGCTTCTCTTTCAGGAAACGATTTGGGCCCGTTGCATAAAAAGCCTGCTAAGTGATTCAGATTGGTACAAAGTGCCTCACTTTTTTGTGTCAAGCTGATTCTTATTGTTCGATTTCATCATCTATATCCTGGAAATCTCCATGCCAGAGGTCAAACTCCTCGCCCACTTTCCAGCTTTCCACATCAGATCGAGCATCGAGCCATGCTGTAATCCTTTTCAGTCTGGCATCGGGATCATCAGAGCGACGACCAAGCTCCACTACCACGTCCAACTTGTTTTCTTTACCGCCACCACCACAGTAGCATCCATTTAATTCAATGGCTTCTTCGATGAAAGCGTCAAGAAATTCATAGAATCCGTTCTTCAGGTTTCGTATAATAACAAGCTGCCGTCCCCACTCAGTAAATTCACTCAAATGCTTTTTTTTACGAAGCCGTTTCTTCATGTTTATTATCTCCCAAATCGGGAGTATCTATGGGGACATTCTATAGTCATAATGAAATGTTCACGCTTAACTATTTATCGGCAATCCTGTGCTTCCAATACGATGGTTCTCTGCTGCAGTGCATGATGGCAGGAATGGATTCTCAACTATCCCTTCAATCGCGAACGCTACTTCATTATAAAAGGCTGACGCAAGTGAAAGGTTTTTCTCGAAATAATAAAGTGCGGCTTGCTCGAATTCAGATTGCGCCGCTGGGTGGAATGAATAAGTCATTTGCAATCAAAATGTTTTCTGACGCTTTGCATCGCTTCGGCGCCCGGTATTGCTTTAACCCGACCGCTTCGCACTTCATCACGACGTTTTTTTGCCTCGGTTAGCCAAATCTCGCGAATTGATTCCTGATCGAGGCTCTCAACTAGTTTTTCTGCCAGAAGAGCCCTTGCTTCGCCAGACAAAGCCAAGGCCTTCGTTGCTAATTCTTCCACATATATATCCATAGTTTACACCTCTTCATAAAGTTTAGACTCATTTTACAATAACTCAGTTATAGATGCAAGTGCCATCTCCCGCTCATCAACACCGAACTTGAGCGAAATAGCCGTCCGGTGTAATGACCTGATATTTACATCATCACCCTTGCATATGATTCTTTCTCAATTTCGACGACTTCAACAGTTACCAAAGTTGACGGAAAATCGATCGTTTTAAGCTGTGATAATATCAGGTTCGATAATGTTTTCTTCTGCTCTATATTGCGTCCGGATAAAATTTTTACAGTAACGTGGACAAACGCTTTCTTGATAGAACCTGCTTGATAGCTGTCAAATGCGATAGACCTGGTTTTAATATCTTCATCTTTAAACAAGCCTGACTTTAACGCGCCCTGATAAACAGCATTTATCAATTGTGCCGGTTCTACTGATTTATCGATTTCATTTGAATATTCAATAATGCAATGAGGCATTTAATGGCTCCTTATAAATTTAACATCCGAGTAGCCGCCACCGGAGTTTATGCCGGTCGGATCTCCAACGAGTTGTCAGATTGCATATACTATTTTGACCGTTCATTCTTGATAAAAACCACATTTTCTCTCCGCTCAGTTTTGAAGTAGTCCATCGCAGTTACTAAATCACTGAGCTTAGTGTATCCGTAGTTTCTTGGATCAAAGTCAGGCGCCTGCTTGGTTATGTTGGAGCCAACGGGGCCTAAATTTGCCCATCCGTTTTCATCAGACGCTGCTTCAATAGCAGATTTGAATAAGTTGAGAAGTTTTGTATCTTGTCGTAATTCCTTGGCCGGTTTTTTCTTCACCGACTGCTCAGTTGTAGAAGAAGCAGAAAAAACCTCGGTATATATGAATCTATCGCAAGCGGTGACAAAAGGCCGTGGTGTTTTTTGTTCCCCAAAACCGTAGACAATCTTACCCGACTCTCTCATACGCGAAGCCAGGCGGGTGAAATCGCTGTCACTGGATACTATGCAGAACCCATCAAAAGTTCCCGAATATAACAAATCCATCGCATCGATAATCATGGCGCTGTCAGTGGCGTTTTTCCCTGTAGTGTATGCAAATTGCTGGATGGGTTGAATGGAGTACTCCAGGAGGGCGGTTTTCCACTGGCTCAGATTAGTGTTTGTCCAGTCGCCATAAATTCGCTTTACACTGGCAACCCCATGCTTTGCAATTTCTGCTAAAAGCCCTTCAACAATCGCAGGATTTGCATTATCTGCGTCAATCAACACCGCCAGAGCGGCTCCATATTCTTTAACGTTAGTCATTTTAGTCTCCTCGCGAATACGGGACGTTCGCGTTCGTGCAGAACGTTCACAACCCTAACTTCATGTTATCTGTATCCGGTATCCCCACTGCTGATTTCAACCGCATCACGCAAAAGTTTGTAACACAAATATACCTGCAACATCAATCCCGGAATAACTCAGCTCCCTGGCACCTGGCTGCTATATTGCACACCCGGCTTTTACCGCTTCTCTTCTTCGGCTCCCTGATCGAAGTTCACCAATAGAAATATTATACTTTTCAGATATGTTCTCTGCTTAAATAAAACAATCGCAGATACGATTGATTAAGCTGTACAATCAAAGATTGTTAGACTCTCTTCGCCTTTATTCTCTGCTTTTTGGACAGCAGTGGAATTAAACAGCGCAAAGCCCTATTCACCGATTCCGAGTATGGGAAATACGTTCGAATATCCGGTTCTATAACAACTGCACCTTCTTTCGGCATCACATCTTTAACAACTGTTGTGCCATCCGCCTTATGAATAGTGATTGTATACCCGGCGTGCATTGCTTTGAAGTGCTTGCCTCGCACTCCACCCGTAAAATCATATTCGGCACACATATCGTTGTCCTTCACCTGTACTCTTTTAGTTACTGCCTTTTTCATAAAGTTTTCTCTCCCATAGGGCTGCTTTACGGCAACTGATAATACGTATGATCGAGCTCCGTTCGGTATAAACTACTACCAGCACACGTCCCTTCTCAGAACTACCGATGTCAATATACCGTTGCTCCTCCACTGAATGGTCGGGGTCTGGCATTGTAAATGAAAAGGGATCGATGAAAATCGTTCTGGCTTCAGAAAAACTGACTCTGTGCTTTTTGAGATTCTCTTTGGCTTACTTTTCGTCCCATTCAAAACCCAATCTCATTGTGGATCCTTTGAGCCATCGCGTATCGCTATTGAGCCAGTAAGCCTATTATATTAATTTGTTTCACGTTTTTACGCGAGGGTATCAATTTAAATCTCCCCGGTTTTTTAGAATGAACTGATCAAACGATCTTCCCCGGTTTCAGTAACTCGGGTGGTTGAAAATACATGGATCCCATAGCACAATTATTTATTTTAATAAAGCCTTGCTTATTTAATCCGTATTTCCAAATAATTGATTTTGCCCGGTTTTGCTCCATGGAACTTATGAAGCCGGGAGTTGAGAACAAATAGTTATTATGCAGTATCAGCCTAACTTGCGAAGCGGCTTGTCCGTTGAACCGAAACGCGAGCGCTAACCCCGCTGCTTGCGGCGGGGTTAGCGAGCAAATTAAAAAAAACAGATGATATTCCATGCGGTGAAGATTCCCCGCTCGCTCTGCGGCGGGTAGCTTCAATAAACTTGAAGTAATTGTTATTTTAAATCTCCTCTATAATATCTTCCAATCTATATTTTCTGTTTTCAGGTTTATTTGCAATTATGTAATCAAGAATTTTTTCCAATCCTTTGACATATGATTGGTGCCCGCCGACTTTTGTTTCAATAATTATTTCGCTGTCATCGTTTCCATTAATCATTATTTTGTGGTACGCGTGTAAATCTAAATGCTCTTCATCAATTCCAATTCTGAGTTGTTCTTCTTTTTTCCTTATAGAGACAATTTCATTAATTGGAACTTGTAATGAATTTGCAAAACTTGCCGCTGTACCCGGGAGTGATTTCTTCTCTTCCTGATGCGATTCTATTATTTTCACATTATTGTTTTTAAACATGTTTCCTGACAGTTTTATTACACGCATCAATTTACAAAGCAAAAGTGATGTATTCGGACAAATGAAAGCGGGAAAATCAACATTAATGTTTTCAATTTGTGATCCGGTGGACATCTCTATTAATGCTGATTTGGTTTTTTGACAATAAGATATACAGTCATCAAGTTCTCGACCAGAAGCAGCATGTATAATTATGACCTTTTCATTTGTATTTTTGTCAAATTCAATCCATCTTTGTAATGGCTTATACTTTTCTTTATTTATGTATTTTTGTATTGAATTTGAAAGTTTTCCAGATCCTACTATTATAAATTTCATTCTATTTCCTTTTTATGGCCGAAGGCTCAATATAACGACAATGATCAGCGGCGAGGTACGAGCCTTTGAATTATTTTGTTAGCCGGCTTTATTCTGATCATATTTTATTCCGCTAATTTAACCTTAAATCTCATTATGTTTTTGGTGGCGCTCAATGACAAAATGACAAATCGATGCACCATCTGCAATTCGATTTCCAATGCCGTTTCGGTGAAAGGTCACTTCCTCCGGAAGATAGGTATTGAAAATTGCATTATCCACCTCACACATTAACTTGGTCAATTCGGGAGTTCCTATTTGAGTGTATAGTTCATTGAACATGCAGTTATGGACGCGGAACTCATATTTATAATCGCTTTGCTCTATAATCTCCATCTTGTTCCAGCGCGTAGGACCTTCCCGATTAGTGCGCTGCTGGTACGTTATTAAATTATCGAAGGTACGCGGAGCCTCCACGTTCCGAAAGTTACCCTGCTGGATATCCAGCCCAAGAGGAAGGACAATGGCACGAACTATCTCATATGCTGTTTTCTGCCCTACTCGCTTTTTTAGCCGAATGTACATCCATGTCTGGAGGGCAGTGACTTCAATAAACTCCTTAGGTAAATCTTTGGGTAGTTGTTTTTTAAATTTCGGAAGGGTGAGAAGAGTCGATAATAAGAACCACAAAGGATTCTTGATATACCCTTGCAATATGCCCAACGCCATCAAAGCTTTGTTGGCTTTTCCCGGTTGATCAACACTTGTTTTCAGCATAAAAATTCTCCTTTTTTTGCATCAAAATTTGCGTATGCAAAGAAAAACTCTGGATTACATTATAGTGAGCTAACAATTTATATGTTTGGCCGGTATTTTCCGGTTTTCGATAGAATTCTACTCTATTTAAGTCAGAATGAAAAGAGAATAATATCCATGAAATACAGAGGAAAAGGAACTTTAGTTGCTTGGTATTATATGGCAATAAAGACTAAAAACCAGGTTGGTCAAGCATGGAAAAAATGACAACAGCTCACAATGGATACTGTTTGAAACAGCGCCTTCCCCTAAAAATTACCGAATACTCACTTTCAGGAAGATATAAAGCCGGACACCGCTTATCTACCGCTCCTCAAGCGCCTGCAGCTCGGTATCGGTATGACGAAGGCGTTTGGCAATAGCAAGGGCCAGGCGTGCGAAAACCTGGACTCCGAAGACGGCGTCGGAATAGCTCTTTTCGTTAAAACGGGAACGCGAAAGCACGTAGAGGTCGGTTTTAGCTTTAGCCTCTACATCGGCGGAACGGATGCTGAGGTCGAGAAATGACAGTTCGCCGAAAAAATCCCCCCGGCCAATGGTGGCAAGATGGTGCCACTTGCCTCCCTTGAGCGGGAGCAGAACACGTACGCTGCCCCGGCGTATAAGGAAAATTTCGTCTCCCTGATCCCCCTGGGAGAAAATCTTCTGGCCCTGCTCGACTGAAATTTCATGCATGCAGGCGAGTAATTCTTTCTGGGTCCTCTCCTCGAATTCGCGAAACAGATCAAAATCCTTCAGTTCCAGCAGTTGTTCGTCATCTTTTGTCCGGACGCCCGAAGCCTCTAAAATCTGCTCTTCCATCCAGTCCAGCGCGCTGTCGAGCGTTTCCGAAACCATAACCCCGCCTTCGCTGACGACACCCAACTGCGCAAGATAGCGTTCGAAATCGCGCCGGTCAAGCAGGGCTGAGGGCATGCCGGTGAACAGCAGCCGCCCTCCCCGTTCCTCCAGCTGCGCCTGCATCTGTTCGAAAAGGTGAGCTGCCGTATAGTCCATCGACTGGACCCGCCGCATATCGAAGAGAATGAAGCGCTTTCTCCTGAGATCGGCCTCTAAATGGGAGAAGAGCTGGTCGGTGGTTCCGAAGAACAGGTTGCCCTGAAGCTCGCAGAAGACACCTTGCCAGCCGAATTGATCAAGGATCTTTCGTTCTGAATCCAGCCGACGGGTCTTGGATGAGACCTGGTTCAGGTCCATCTTCCGGCGGATTACAGAACCCCGGATCTGGTCCCTGATAAAGAGCAGAATCGCAAGGGCAACACCAACCCCGGAAGCAGCGATCAGGTCAACGGTTACTGCGACAAGCACCACTCCTGCTATCACGGCACAATCGAGCCGTCCGGCAGGATAGCGTAATAACCGCAACATGCTCCTCCAGTCCAACATCCGCAACGCAATGACAAGCAGGATGCCTGCCAGAGCTCCAATCGGCACCCACGCTACAAGCTGGCTGAGCAAGAGAAGGGTCAAGACCACGAATGAGCCTTCGAACACTCCCGAACGGGGCGTCCGGCCCCCGCTGGTTACATTAACAAGGGTAGGTCCCATTGTTCCGGCGCCCGGCATGCCACCGGCAAGAAATGATACCAGGTTACCAATTCCCTGCCCCATGAGCTCTCTGTCCGAGTTGTGCCGGCTGCGCGTCAGAGCGTCAAGCACAACACAAGTCTTCAACGTATCGATGGACAACAGAACCGAAAGGGTAAGAGCAGGAATGAGAATCAGCCGGATCGAGTTAATGTCGACCGCAAGCAGGGAGCTCGCCCGGTCGCCAACTGCCGCAAGGAAAGAGCCGGAAGTGTGGATCGGCCCGATAACGAGCGGGTTATCCGCAAGCTCCAGCAGCTCCGAAGAAAATAACGCGAGAAGAAAATAGGTAAGCATCCCGCCCAACAGGGCGTATATGGCTGCAGGCACCTTCCTGGTAATGCGCGGTATAATCACCATTATTATCATGGTGACAATACCGATTACGAGTCCCTCCCACTTCCAGAGCCCCGGGGAGATCAAACCCTGAAGGAGAGATATTCCTTTCGGGAGGCCGAACAGCTTTGGAAGCTGGCCGAGAGCGATGAGGACTCCCACCCCGGAGAGATAGCCGCTGACAACCGGGTAAGGTACGAATTTGATCAACCGGCCCCCGCCGATTGCCCCGTAAAGGATCTGAAATCCGGCGGAAAGCAAAACGGTCAGCGCCATTAGGGTAAGGATATTCGCCGGCTCTAAGCCGCCGACATTTCCGGTAAGAAGACCGGCCATGAATGCGGACAGGACGGCAGCCGCAGGCGCACAAGGGGCCGATATCAGTCCACCTGTCCGCCCAATAAACGGCGTAACGAGGCCGAGCGAAGCCGCGCCGAGGATTCCGGCCAGAGCCCCGAGCCCCACATACTCCTTCCCCAGTGGAGAGTAGACGAGAACCCCGAAGGCTATGGAGGATGGCAGAGCCACTAACATTGAAGCCAGCCCGCCCCACAGGTCACCCGCAAGCGATGGTGTTTTTTTATCGATTCGTCCGGTTTGAGCTTTCATGATATCGGCTTACATATTTACCGCAGAATAATTAAGCAGAAGTCGTTTCAAAACCCCGCCTGAGGTCTGATAGCTGTGTTGCAAGCCTCTTCAAAATGCTCACATACTACCGTGTATGCTGCGCTTTTTCATCGGCTTGCGCCTTGCTCTCAAACCTGAT
>RPRI01000135.1 GCA_003818505.1 Desulfobacteraceae bacterium
CTGTGACAGATCGATTATCAGGACACAGATACCAGAGGACTACTGGGCAACGATCAGGTTTTATGCCAGGGAATATATGGATCGGGAGAAAGATATTGTCAGAGATAAGAATCGGATTACCAGTTATCTGGAGACAACTCTTCCGGAATTTGTAGGGATTTTTCCAAATCCTTTGGGTATGAGTGGCCGGGCCTGTCTGCGCGTCCTTGCCAATTTCAGGGAAGCGATAAAAGAGGACAGGAATCATTTTGAAAAGCATATTCGTGATCATCTTTCCGGTAAGCGGCTCATGATTTCCCGTGTCAGGCGTCTTTATGACATGCTTCAACGGGGTGATGCTCTTGGTCTCAGAGCGGGTCGTCAGGCCATGTTTCGCCGGATCATAAACAGTCTTGATCGCCTGGAGATGTATGAAAGACAACAGGATGCTGCGAAGCAGTCTTTGTTGGATTCTTATGAGAAGAGCGAATACAAACAGCATCTGGATTCCATATGGGGAACAACACCTACAGTAAATGCTTTGGTTTTGGGATTTATGGGAGACCCCGCTTCGTATGACGGATCTTCGTCTTTGGTCAAACTGGCCGGGTGTGATCCTGTTCCCAATGAATCTGGAAAATTCAAGGGGAAAACGTCCATATCTCATCGTGGCAGAAATCTGCTCCGAAAGGCGGGAGACCGAATCTCGTTCTTGCTTGAAAAGAGGAACAGTGTTTTCCGTGCATTCTTTAATCATCTGTTGAGCCAGCAAAAGAATAGACTCACGAAACGCCAGGCAAGGGTCGCCTGTGTGAATAAGTATTTTAGGATTGTATGGGTACTCTGTAATCATCAAGTGCCTTTTAATCCGGCATTAGCTTCAGCCCTATGATATTTTGGAGGAAACTTTAGTCGTTTTGGCATAAAATATAGCTTGGTGAGCCCGTGACCTTTGTGGGTGCGATGCCTGAGTGCAATATGGGCAACCTTCTTTTCCATGCCTCGGATGAAGAATATTGGGTAATAACCCGCAAGATAAATCGAGGGGAAAAGTTTAATAGCTATTTTTTCTACTTGACTAATTCCTATAGAATTATTGCATAACTATTACCCAACAATCAATTCTTCAAGTGAACGCTTGGGAACATGGTGGATGCCTTTATCGTCACGCCAGTATTTTATATCCCCCTTCGGGCCAAGCTGCTCAATCACGACACTCTCTTTTGGTTTTCCCAGCGCAATGACAAGCAGTATTTCATATTGATCCGGTATATTAAGATCTTTTCTGAGAGAATCCTTGTTAATCGATCCTATTATGCATCCCCCCAGCCCTTTCTCCACAGCCCCGAGCAGCATGCTCTGCACGGCAATACCCGGATCATGTCCGAAAGAGTCTTTAATCTTTTTGTCTCCCATTACAATGATATAAGCCGCCGGTCTTTCCCCTTCCGCCGGTCCCGCCCAGTTTTTAAGATAGGCCGCCCAGGCAAGATTCCGGAAGATAAGCGCATTCTTCTCGGATTCAGATGACAGAATATATTTCAGGGGCTGGATATTTCCACCGGAAGCGGAAAACCTTGAAAGTTCCAGCAACTCTTTCAGCGTGTTAATATCTATCGTCGTATCCTGGTAAAACCGCCTGTAGCTCCTGTTCTTAAGTACGATTTCCTTTACAGTCATGAATATCTCCTTCAGTCTCCGGGACCATGTTTACAAATTGCTTATTATTCCAAGGAGTCCATGAAAAAATGAAGTAATGACAAGTAAGATACCCGTCTTTTTATGCACTCCGAAAGGAACCTTGATATAATGAAGGCCTGATAAAAGCTGGAACACCAGCAGCGCCATATTGAACAATCCTCCGATCAGGATTATTGAAACGCCTCCGATAGTCATAATAAAACTCCTTGTAAGGGTTCAAGGTTTCCAGGATTCAAGGGTTCAAGTGTCACAAAAGGCTCTCCTTTAATCCTCAATTTATCAATTTCAGCCAATTGCTTTTGACCTTAAAACCAGCATCATTTTATGGCAATGGCCGCTTTTGAGATACCGGCGCTTCCATGAATATTGCAGTACGCCTCCGCTTCGATCTGGGCGGGTTCATTAACTGTGAACTTTACTTCTTTTGCAAAATTTTCAGATTCGGGTGTCTTGGTTGCCGAAAAATCCCACCTTGCGATCTCTTTCCCGTTTACCTTGATATATGCCCATTTTGTATAATGAAGCATGTTGTTACCGTGGTGGGTCACGTTTAATTTTATGGTAACCTCGGTGCCTTTTGCAGTTGATTCTGGAGCAATGATCGTTACCGCAGATTTGTCGGCAAGAGCAGCGCCGGTTGAAAGCAAAAAAAACACCGTCAGGCAGAATAGAATTTTACCGGATTTTTTCATGATTATTTTCTCCTTTTTTTTATAAAACTTATTTTCATGAATATATTTGTTTCGTGCGTAAAAGAAGCGAGAAAGCGGAATGATATTTATTATAGCTTCTATAAACAATTATTTATTTCTTTTCAAGGAATGAATGTTTTAACGGCGGCGGCAACCTGCTCAATCATATCATATTAAAATTGATTGATATTATGTCCGGAATTATATATGTTTCATCGGTAAATCAAAAGGAGACAGAATATGAACAGGATACTTATCGGCAGGGGCGAACAGCCGGTTCATCTGCTTACCGAGTATGGAAACCGTCATGGCCTGGTCGCCGGAGCTACAGGCACAGGCAAGAGCGTATCGCTGCTTGTGCTGGCGGAGGGCTTTTCCCGTCTGGGTGTGCCCGTGTTCATGGCTGACGTCAAGGGTGATATCGCAGGTCTTTCTCAGGCCGGTAAAGCATCAGATAAGATAAAACAGCGCGTCGGGCAGATCGGCATCGAAGGCTACACCAACGAAGCAAGCCCTGTTTTATTCTGGGATCTCTACGGCAAATCAGGCCATCCGATACGCACGACGGTAAGCGAAATCGGCCCCAGCCTGCTCGGCCGGATACTCGAATTAAACGACGTCCAGACAGGAACTTTAGAGATCGCGTTCAAGCTTGCAGATGACGAAGGCCTGTTGCTGCTTGATCTCGACGATCTGCGGGCGCTTCTCGAGTTTACAGCTTCTAACCGCAAGAAAATATCATCCGAATATGGCCTGGTCAGCACGCAGTCCATAGCCGCGATACAGCGCTCTCTTCTGTCGCTGGAGCGGGAAGGCGGAAAAAACCTGTTCGGAGAACCGGCACTGGAGCTGGTAGATCTGATGCGGACGGATTTAAGCGGGCGGGGCATAATCAGTATCCTTGCCGCAGACCAGCTTATTTTAAAACCCCGCCTCTATTCGAGCTTTCTGCTGTGGCTCCTGTCAGAATTGTTCGAAAACCTGCCGGAGGTGGGAGATCTCGATAAACCAAAGTTTGTTTTCTTTTTCGATGAAGCCCATCTGCTCTTTGATGACGCGCCTCCGGCGCTAAAGCAGAAGGTGGAGCAGGTCGTTCGGATCATCCGGTCAAAAGGTGTGGGCGTTTATTTCTGCTCGCAGTTTCCGGACGATATCCCCGACGAGATCCTCGGTCAGCTTGGAAACCGCATCCAGCATGCGCTGCGCGCCTATACACCACGGGACCAGAAGGCGGTGCGCACCGCGGCGGAAACTTTCGTTACAAACAGCAGGATTAACGTGGCCGAGACAATTTCAAAAATGGGGGTCGGCGAGGCGCTTGTATCAACTCTCCAGGAGAAAGGTGTGCCGATGCCTGTGGAACATACAATAATTTGTCCGCCGCGATGCCGGATGGGAGCTATCACGCAGGAGGAACGCACGGCTGTCCGGTCACGCAGCCCGGTTGGCATAAAGTATGACTCGCCGGTGAACCGCGAATCGGCGTATGAAATCCTTAGCAGGAGAGCTGTACCTGAGGATGTGCCTGATACACGGCCGGAAAAAACCGCGGAAGAGCGTCAAACAGGAAGCAAAGGGATGCTGAAAGATTTTCTGTTGGGCACAGGCAGGCGCCAGGGAATGGTTGAAACCATGGCTAAGCAGGCGGCACGAACTGTCGGAAGCCAGATAGGCCGGCAGATACTGCGCGGCGTTCTGGGCGGTATTTTCGGAGGATCAAGGGGACGTTAACTTGAAATATCCGTTTATTTGATATATTGAATCAACATATTATAATTTAATTTTTAACATTTGAAATGAAAACAGATAGAAACAAATTACATGAACTTGGCTGGTCCGTCATAGGGGCCTCAATTGCGATTTTAGCCGCTTTGTGGTTTGTCGGTGACGGACACTCTCCTTTCCTGCTGGCTTCTCTTGGAGGCTCAACGGTTTTCCTTTTCGTGCTGACTGAAACTGAGGCAGCTCAGCCCAGGGCGCTTTTCGGGGGGCATCTGGGAGGAGCGTTAATAGGAATCGTCGCGTACAAATTCCTCGGGGATGCTATGTGGGTTTCCGCGCTTGCCGTTGTGGCTACAATGGTGTTTATGGTTCTTACCCGGACGGTTCATCCGCCCGCAGGAGCAAATCCATTGTTTATGGTCTACAACCACGCCGGGATGAGTGTGCTTTTTAAGCCGGTTATAATGGGAGTTGGCGCATTATTTCTGGTGGCACTGTTCTGGAGCCGTGTTCGCCCCGGAATTTCATATCCTGTCAATTGGAAAAGATAAGATTGAATCTGATTCAGCCGAATCTGTTTATGCCAAACCTCGTTCACTGACAGTCATATTGTTCGTAACTTCTCAACTTTCATATTATTTCTATTATAAAGGATTGCAAAACCCTTTAATAGTTGTCCATGACATCGGAATCATCCGGATCGGCACTTTTGAATTTTAGCCATTCTTATCTCTGGAATCATTTTTTCGTAAATAAATAAGGCCCTTTGGGGTCAATCGGTATTTTTGCAGGCGACTGTTAGGTTTATCCGGTATGGTCATTTCAATTAGTTCTGAAAGCAGCGCAGGAATAAGATAGAGTTGCCTGAAATTTTCTTCACCTTTCAGAGATAAAGCCTCCTGTAATTGCCTTCGTGACATCTCGCCGCGACACACAAGAAGAAGTTTTCTGACTTCCCCCGTGACTTCCCCCGTGACTTCCCCTGTGACTTCCCCTGTGACTTGTCAGACGGCACAAGGGGGCAACCCTTGATTTGTGATTTGGCGGCATTTAACGGGTATTGATTTATTGACATAAAATCGCCCCATTACTTGGAGTTATTTTGGCCTGTGGTAAAAATTGCATAGTCCCGGCTTTGTCAAAGGGGTTGAATTCGACTCCTTTCTTTTATCGCCGGATGCCCCGGCTTCAATTGCAATAAAGGGCTGATCGGACTACAGATATATCGGAAGCCGGGAGAGTTTAAAGGATTGCAATAACCCTTTAAAAGTTATCCATAACATCGGAGTCATCCGGACCGGCGTTTTTCTTTTCTTTAGCGGCATGCCCTGATTCCCAACGCTTATCGAGATAATACAAAACGGGAACTGTCATGCGGGAAAAAAGCAGGGATGCCACTTCGCCTGCCATCAGAGATATCGCAAGCCCCTGGAAAATAGGATCAAAGAGTATGACCGAAGCGCCTACCACCACGGCCGCCGCGGTCAGCATCATGGGCCGGAACCGGACTGCGCCTGCATCGATTACGGCCTGGTCAAGAGGCATTCCCTGGGAGACCCGAAGTTCGATGAAATCAACAAGTATTATCGAGTTTCTTACCACGATTCCGGCTCCCGCTATAAAACCTATCATGGAGGTTGCGGTAAAAAATGCGCCCATCAGCCAGTGTGCCGGGAGTATCCCGATTAGGGAAAAGGGTATGGCTGCCATTATCACAAGCGGGGTTGAAAACGACTGGAACCATCCGACAACGAGCACGAATATAAGTATAAGCACGACTCCGAAAGCTATTCCCAAATCCCGGAAGACCTCGTATGTTATATGCCATTCACCATCCCATTTCATGGAGAAACGGCGGTCGGTTTCAGGAAGCGCCGAAGTATGCTGAACTATTTTGTAGCCTTCAGGAAGAGGCATGGCTTCTATCTTTTTTTTCATCTCTAGTATAGCGTAAACAGGGCTTTCCTTGTCGCCTGCAACATCTCCGGTTACATAGACAACAGGCATCAGGTTTTTGTGGTATATGCTCTTGTCCATCTCTGTTTCAGAGGCCCTGACAAGACTTGAAACGGAGATGAGCCGTCCGTCAGGCTGTGAAATTTTTATGGCTTCAAGACGCTCGATGCCGGCCCTCTCCGAAAGGGGCAGTTTAAGCATTATGGGAACATCTTCTCTTTCACCGGGCTGATGAAGGAGGCCTGCGGGACGCCCGGAAAGCGACAGTTCAAGAGCATCCGCAATACGGGATGCGCTTATGCCGTGAAGAGCCGCTTTTTCCTTGTCAATTACAAGGTTTAACCTTGGCTGTTTATCCTCCATGTACCAGTCGACATCAACAACTCCGGGCGTTTCCTCAAAAATCGCCTTGATCTCTTCCGCAATAAGGCGCTGCCTGTTGTAGTCGGGACCGTACACTTCTGCCACGAGGGTTGAGAGCACCGGAGGACCGGGGGGAACTTCGGCGATTTTAATCGAGGCATTATATTTTTCAGCTATCTTCTGCAAAGGAGGCCTGACACGCTTTGCTATGTCATGGCTCTGGTCTTTTCTTCGCCCTTTTTCAACAAGGTTCACCTGTATATCGGCCACATTAGGACCCTTTCGCAGGAAATAGTGGCGTACAAGACCGTTGAAATTGAAAGGCCCGGCAGTGCCGGCGTAGATTTCATAATCGACAACCTCGTTGACTGTTTTTATGTAATTCCCCATTTCAAAAGAGGCGGAGAGCGTTTCTTCGAGGGTCGAGTGTTCCGGCATATCGATTATAACCTGGAATTCGCTCTTGTTGTCGAAAGGAAGCATCTTGACCTGGACTTTTTTAACAAACACAAGGCCGAGGGAAGTAAGAAGAAGGACAGAGACCAATATAAGAAAAGCGGAACGCTGTAAAGATTTATGTATAAGAGAATCCATGACCCTGCGGTAAAGGAGAGTGCTCCATCCCTCTTTTTCATGGCTGTGGCTTTCATGTCCGCTCTCCCTGATAAGTTTCATTGAGGCCCACGGAGTTACAACAAACGCCACGATAAGCGAAAAGACCATAGCCGCCGAAGCTCCGACAGGAATAGGGCGCATGTAGGGCCCCATCAGGCCTCCCACGAATGCCATGGGGAGTATGGCTGCTATTACTGTCATTGTCGCGAGGATGGTCGGATTTCCAACCTCGTCAACCGCTTCAATCGTGACTTGTATTTTCGGACGCTTCTCATTTTCCGGAAGCCTTAAATGGCGCACGATGTTTTCAACAATAACAATTGCGTCGTCAACCAGTATTCCGATAGAGAATATGAGGGCGAACAGTGTGATGCGGTTCAGTGTGTATCCGTACAGGAAAAACACGGAAAGGGTCAGGGCAAGGGTAACGGGTATCGCGAGAGCTACTATTCCCGATTCACGGCGTCCGAGTGTGAACCAGATGAGTATTGAAACCGAAATTATAGCAATCATCATGTGCAGAAGAAGTTCATCCGACTTTTCTTTCGCAGTTTCTCCGTAATGTCTTGTCACGGTCATATTTATGTCGCCGGGTATTACAGTCCCCCTGGCATCTTCAATCCGCGCAAGTATCCTGTTTGCTACCGTTATGGCATTCGTGCCTTTTCTTTTTGCTATCGTAAGTGTGACAGCGGAGGAAGCGCCTTTTAACAGGTCGTTTGCCTTGATATTCTTCTCTTCCGCAGCAGGGCCTGCTCCGAAAAAGACATACTGATCCGGTTCGGCGGGTCCGTCTGAAATCGAGGCTACATCGCGCAGGTAAACAGGCCTTCCTTCGCGGACGGATATAACCACGTTTTTAACATCTTCGGCATCACGCAGGAACCCGCCCGTATGCACGATGGTCTGGCCTGCCTGTGACGGGAAAGAACCTGCGTCAGACTCCCTGTTGGCGGCGCATACCATCGATAAAATGCGCTCGACATCAAGACCGAAAGAAGAAAGCCTGACCGGATCAATGCTTACCTGAACCTGCCGGCGGTTCCCTCCGGTAATAGTGGTTAATGAAACATTTTCCTCCCGCTTTGCAATGTTTTCGACCTCGGCTGCCACGCGTCTCAATGTGTAGTGATCCGCATCCTTTCCCCAGAAGGTTAATGCCAGGATAGGGACATCGTCTATGTACCGGGGTTTTACAAGAGGGGGCGAGACGGAGCATGGAATCCTGTCCATGTTCGCCATAAGCTTTGACTGGAGCCTGACAATGGCTTCTTCTTCGTTCTGCCCCACGAAAAAACGGACTATCATCATTGACATTCCGGGGCTTGACGTTGAGTAAATATATTCAACCCCCGGTATTTCCCATAAAAGCTTCTCCATTGGAGAGGTAACGCGGGCCTCAACCTCCCTGGAACCGGCACCAGGCATGCCGACGAAGATGTCTATCATCGGAACAATTATCTGGGGTTCTTCCTCCCTCGGGAGAGCTATTACCGAAGCAATGCCAAGAAGTATTGAGGCTATGATAATAAGGGGCGTAAGCTTGGATTCTATGAAATAACCGGCGATCTTTCCCGCCGCCCCGGTTTTCAGGTTCATGATGAAGCCTCCACGCGCGAACCGTTAGCCGTGTTCGACGGGGGATTCAGCAGATACTTCTCCCCGGGTTTAAGACCGGAAAGGATCTCCAGCGATTTGTCGAAGGATCTGCCTGTCCGGACAAGCCTGAAGCGCGCCTTTTTTTCACCATCAACTATAAAAATTCCTGTCAACTGTCCCTGATAGACCAGTGCGGACGAGGGTACGGATAATACGGTTGTCTCTTCCAAGGGGATTTTAACGCGGGCGTACATTCCGGAACGAATGTTTTTATCCGGCGGCAATGAAACCTTTATCAGGAAAGAGCGTGTCTTTG
Source organism: Desulfobacteraceae bacterium (assembly GCA_003818505.1). Taxonomy (GTDB): domain Bacteria; phylum Desulfobacterota; class Desulfobacteria; order Desulfobacterales; family RPRI01; genus RPRI01. The sequence continues at coordinate 8,944 of RPRI01000135.1, forward strand.
CATCTGCCGCCGGAGCTACAGCGGTGATCCTTCCTTCAATCAAAAGGTCATTTGAAGCTGGAACGGTTATTCCTACTTTCCCGCCGATGCCTGCATTCTTCACATGAGCTTCGGGAATAACGAGCTCAATATAGCCTCCTTCGGTACCTTCAATTCCAAGAACAGGCATTCCGGGAGATGCGAGATCCCCCGGTTCTGCCATTTTTGCCGTGATAAATCCGTTATAAGGGGCATATATCGCGGAATCCCTGTTAAAAGATTTAGCGTACGATAATGCTGCTTCAGCCTGCTTAACCCGGTGGCCTGCCGCCTGAACCATCGCTTCAGCCTGCGACAGAGCTGCCTGGGCCTGGCTGTTTCTTGCCTCTGCCTCATCAAATTCCTGCCTGCTTGCCGAATCTTCCTTTAAAAGGCTCTGATAACGCCTGTATGTCGCATCCGCAAGCTTTGCCGCCGCCCTGGCCGACTCAGCGCCTGACAGCGCTGCCGAGTGAGCTCTGGCCGATTCCGCGGCAGCCTCTTCAGCCTGCCGCAATTGCGCCCCGACCTGGCTGTTATCAAGAACAACCAGAATATCCCCTTTTTTTACAAAGTCCCCTTCCTTTACATTTATTGCCCTTACTGCCGCCATGAGCTTGCTTGAGAGGGTGCTCGAATTTATCGCGCGGACTGTTCCCATCGTCTCATAAAGAAGAGGCTGTTTTTCCATCCTCGCCTCAGAAATCCGGGTCTTTATAACTCCGGACATCTCTTCTTTCGAGTTGCCGGGTTTTATTTTCCCATCGCAGCCTGACAAGGCAATGACCAATAAACACGTTATAAAACATGACACTGTTCTTTGAAGCATGTCGGACTCCCCTTACTGTAAAATCTCATTTATGGTTCCCGCGGCAAGAGCAAGCTGGATCGAGGCGGCATTGTAATCGTGCAGAGCCTTCAGGTAGCCGGTACGAGCCTGCTTAAGGGCCGCTTCGGCATCCAGAAGGGAGATGATTGTATATAAACCGTTTTCATATCTTGTCCGGACAATGCGAAGATTCTCTTCCGCCTGGGAGACGGATTCCTGCGAAGTCTTTATGCGTTTACGGGAACTCAGGGCATTATAGTAGGCCTTGCGGACCTGTATATCTATTCCAAGCTCGAGCTCCTGTCTGATTGACTGGATTCTCTTCAGTGAAGCACGGGCTTCTTTAGTTTTGCCGGATAGCCGTTCTCCGCTGAACAGGTTGAGCCTCATCATCGCGCCAACCATGTAATTGTCTGCGGTATCGCTGAAATCCTCGGAGTTTATCTCATAATTGCCGACAAGGTGAAGGCTCGGCAAATGTCCCGCAAGGGATTTGTCAACCTCTTCTTTGGCCATTGACTCATGCGTAAGCAATTGTTTTAAATCTTTTCGGTTTGCGAGCGCTTTTTGGGTCCACTTTTCCACCGGCTCCTCTATTTCTCCTCCCTGCTCAAGTCGTGTTGATGTTCCGAATGAAGATCCGGCCGGAATTCCCATGGCGTTACAGAGCATCGCTTTCGCTATTATGAAGCCGCTTTCCGCCGCAAAGAGATCCTGCTCCAGTTCCGAAACCCTTACCTGCGCCCGGAGCAGATCACTTTTGACGACAAAACCATTTTCATATCTTGAACGCACCATTTTTAAATGAGATACGGCTGTTTCGAGAATCTGACGGATCAGGGCAAGATTCTCTTCCGCAATAAGAAGTCCGAGATAAGCCATGCCGGTCTGTGCGATTATCTCTTCGCGGGTTCTCTGAAGCATGAACTGCGAGGCCTCGCTGTCCGATTTCGCCTGTTTTAAGCCTATCCATGTCTGTCCCCCGTCAAAAAGAGTCCAGTCGAAAGTTACGCTTGTTATAAAATTATTAATTACATCGGGATCATTAAGCCTGGCCGGATCAAAGTCGGATTGAGCTATTTTTTCCTGGTTAAGTTTCGTCCCGAACGCCCACATTGGATTGGTCGTCCTGCCGTATGTTTCATTCAGGTAAATCTGGGGAAGGAGCCCTGAACGGGCCTGTGTTATACGCGCGTCGGATTCATCCGCCTGAGAGGACGCGGCTTTTGCCCTGGGATTGCTTTCAAGGGCTTTTTTTATCGCATCAGAAAGAGAAAGGAGGCTTTGATCATCTTTTTTGTCCGAAGTAAAAGCAAAGCCGGGAGTGAAAAAAGCTGCAAATACGAGGAAGATCAGGCAGGTTTTAACCGCAAATGATTTGATTTCCATTTTCTAGTAAATATTCCTGAATAGCGCAAGCATGTTGGGATGATGGATCTCTTCAGCCATATCTACAGTGTGACACAGCTTGCAGTTTTTGTTTGCTCCTATCGGATAGGTGTTTTTCTGGTATTGTGCCGGCTGAAAATTATCCCTGTTGTTTCCGAATGCATTCGTTGCAGGATATTCAGCGTGGGTAATTCCATGACATGCCGGGCACATTATTCCGGTTTCATCCGAACGTAAACTGTAGAGTGATTTTTTGTCCTTTGTCCAGACATTTGGCGGCGACTGATCGGTTTCAGGCGGATTGAAACCGGTATGGCAATTCAAGCAGTCCGGCTGATTTATCCATGCTTTCCTCGGTTCAATCTGTTTAGTATTATCAAATGATCTCGGCCTGAGATGTTTCATGAGCCTTTCAGCACCGCTTTTGCCTTCGTTTCTTTCAGACACAAGAAGACTTAAGGCATGATCTTCCATCTTCCCGTGGCAGTTTGAACAATCAAGATCTATTCTGCTGTGAATGCCCCTGTAGCTTTTTGTGAATCCGGATGACGGATGGCAGTTACTGCAAGGATCGGGATCATTTGCCGCAATGTAATTTGCGTGGAAACCATGCATTGCAGCCGAAAGGTTTAAGTGTTTCGACTTTTCACCGGTCTCCGGATGCTCTCCCGCATGGCAGCTCGAACACATCCTGGGATTCCCTTTTTTTGACAGCAATTCAAGATCGGTACGGTTTAACCGGTCATGGGTTTTTAAAATATCAAGTGATGTTTCATCGGAAAAACCGGTTATGTTCTTGCTGCCCCAGTTTCCTCCATGACAGTTACGGCAACCCATTTCAGTAGATACGGGTACAGAAACCCCTGTGGAGCATAGCAGAGCCCCTGTGATAGAATTTCTTGCTTCAACAAAAACAACCGGAAACGGCATAAAGGATCCGTCGTCCCGGTAAGGTATGACCGGAAGATCACCTGCAGAAAAAGCCATAAGGCTTTCATCAAAATCCATGTCGCCGGTTGTCTTCCTGCCTGAAAACCCTTCGTTGTCATTAATCCGGCGGCCATAAAAAGATCTGGAATACTGCCAGAAATTGGAATTTGAAGATGGTGTCTTGAACCCATCTTCGATCCGGTAAGTCATGCGCAGATCAGTTGTAATGATTTCAGGTGTTTTTCCCCTTTTAATGAGCTGGGCATAGATTGTATTTCCGGGCTGAGAAATACTGAAAAACTGGTTGTTGTCGGATATAAAATGCATTCCTTTCCCGCTCCATGCAAGCAGGATATATTTATCCTGTAAAGGGTCGAACAGGGGGATCTTGGGTTCGACAGGAGTGATGGAATATTCCGAAAGCAGTTCCTCTTTACTTACGTTAAGTTCTTTTACCAAATAGGCGGCAAGAGCCTTTTTTTCCGCACTGGTTCCGGGAAAAGGGGGCATGAATTCATTTACTTTACCCATGCCGTTTAACATCGATTCCATTCCGTATTGTGAATATTTTTTTGTCGCGGTCCTGATATCATTAATAAATCCGCCGTTGGAATGGCAGGAGATGCACATCATCCTGAATATTTCCCGGCCGGCCTGGACCTGATTTATTTCATCGATTTTTTTTGAGAGAACCCACCTTGAAGTTTTTAATATTCCGTTATTGATCATAAAATCGACATCTTTTGCGGCAACGGAATTGGAATAAATATTTCCGTAAATTATATAAGGCCTCCTGCCAGCCTCTCTGATCCATTCAAAAGAACCTATGTATAAAATGCCCATGATAAATAGTGATACAGTTACTCCCTTTTTGACATAATCGGGCAACCGTATCGACATAAATATGCCTGCTATAAAAATAAGCGGGGAGAGGAGCAGAAATGTTTTGATAAAAGGCGGTATTTCAGGCGAGAGCCTCAAAATCATCAGTTTTTGAGGCTCGGGAAGCGATGAAACATACCACCATGCTGAAGCAAGCAGAAACAGAAACGGGACAAGGAGCCACTTTGCACAGTATTTCTCAAGGGAATTTCTCAAAGCTTTTTCTTTCACAGCCGAAGAAGTTATAAAACCGAAAAGGCCTGCAAGCATGAAAGCCATGAATGTCCTGAAAAAAAGAGACGGCCAGAAAGAAGGATTGTAAAAACCATCCCAGAAGTTTCCGCTTGAAATCCATTTCCCGGGAGTCAGCATAAAAGAAATTATGCCGTTTATTACAAAAAGAGAGAGCCAGCCGAACGCGAAATAGAGCCAGCCTATTCTAAGATGATCTTTTTTGTTCATCTTTCCGAAGGTATAAAAATATACAAAAAGAGCGACTATCTCACCGAGGAAAAAAACCCATTCAGTTGCCCATCCGAAAACAAAATTATGCACAAGAATTGAAGTCGCTGCCGGGCTCAACAATGATATAGTAAACCATATCCCGACTCCTGTTAAGGCTCCGAAAACCATTGTGACAAGAAGAAAGAACTTTGTATGCTTTCTCGTATATTCCAGTATATCTGCAGAATTTTCCTTGTAACCCTTTATTTCAGTGAGTACGAGAAAGAGGCCTCCGCCTACTGCAAAATGGGCGACATAAACATGAATAACTGCGATAAAGGCGATAAGGGTTCCGCCTCCCATGAAACCGAGATCCCATACAGGGTAATTTATAAGATAATTATCGAGCATGAATTATGATCCGCTGGATCAGGATGTTTTGGCCAAAAGCGCGCATTTTATTATATATATTACAGCAGCTATCCCGATGATAAGGGAAGCAATAAACATTATCATGGGTGAATACTGATAAATAACTTTAAGTTTTTCTATGGAAAAATAGGGCTTGAGAAAAGCTGTTCTGACCATATCCCTCATTATTACCATGAAAAACAC
>RPRI01000136.1 GCA_003818505.1 Desulfobacteraceae bacterium
TGTTCCCGGTAAAATTGCCGAAGCCGTAGTTGCCAATATACATTCGCCTGTTATGTTCCTGATGACAATGAATGTAATGCTCCTTATCGTGGGAATGTTCATGGATGTTATATCGGCGACGCTCATCCTGGGTCCCGTTATTATTCCAATGTTAGGTACCTTTGGAATTGATGTAATGCATTTCGGCCTGTTAATGACGGTCAACCTTGCAATAGGCTATTGTACACCTCCTGTGGGAGTCAGCATGTATATAACAGGAGCAATGGCTAATAAGGACATTGTTTTTGTTACAAAGGCTGTTATGCCGTTTATCATAATACAGATAATCGTTCTCTTTATCATGACATACTGGCCGGACCTCGTTTTATGGCTTCCCAAGGCTATGGGCTTCTGGGAGGCGATTGAGTCAGCAGCGCCGGCTTTATAATAAATAACATGTTTGACGGCTTCGTAAAAAGTCGAATATTTTTCTTTCATGTCATTCCCGCGAAAGTGGGGCACTTGGTGAAGCGTGAGCGCTATCCAGTCTTTTCAGCTATTTCTGGACTCCCGTTTCCAGGGGAGTGAATGGAATTAGGTGAGGAAAATGGATCTTGAGATTACCAACGATGAAAAGCTTCGCAAGGCACTGAGCTATCGCTGGGTGATTTTCTGGATCCTTGCGTTCGGTTATGTTCTTGTCTATTTCCACCGTCTCTGTCCGGCGGTCGTAGCCGTTGACATGATGAAGGATTTGAACGCCGGCGGAGCCCTTACAGGGTTCCTGTCGGCGGCCTATTTTTATCCCTATGCCCTGATGCAGCTTCCGGCAGGCCTTTTGTCGGACACGTGGGGCCCCCGCAAGACAATCACGTTGTTCTTCATTATCGCGTTTGCAGGTTCCGTTATCCTTGGCTTCGCGCCTTCGGTCTTTTTGGCCATACTCGGCCGCACACTTGTAGGAATAGGCATTGCCATGCTGTTTGTGGCTACGATGAAGGTCCTTGCCGAGTGGTTCAGAAAGAAAGAGTTTGCAATGATGACCGGAATTCTCATGGCTATGGGAGGTCTTGGATCGCTCACGGCCACGGTTCCCCTTGCGCTCTTAAGCGGCTGGATAGGCTGGCGGTTTTCATTCATAATTGTAGGCATTCTGACTCTTCTGCTGGCCGTCCTGATATGGTTTTTTGTATATGACAGGCCTGAAGACCGCGGATGGCCGTCTCCTGCCGAGCACACCGGGGACGGGACCCAATCTATCAGGCTTTCGGAAGGTATAAAGAAAGTAATATCCTCTCCGTCTTTCTGGCCTCTTGCGGTATGGTTCTTTTTTGACTGCGCAACATTTTTTTCCTTCGGGGGGCTTTGGGGCGGGCCATACCTGATGCAGGTTTACAAAATGACCAAGCCGGAGGCCGGTCGCATTCTTTCCATGCTTGCCATAGGGATGGTGATAGGAAGCCCCCTGCTCAGCTACATGTCCAACAACTTGTTCCGGGGGCGAAAACCGGTTATTGTTATTTCGAGCGCGGTTGTTCTCGTGATTACCTATTTTATGGCGTTTCATACCGAAGGAATATCCGTTTTCTGGCATTACACGCTTTGTCTCGGTCTTGGAATCTTTTCGAGCGCGATAGTGGTCATTGGCTTTACCGCCACGAAAGAACTCTTTCCTGTACAGATGGCCGGGACTGCCATAGGGCTTGTGAATTTATTCCCTTTCGCGGGCGGAGCCGTTTTCCAGCCGGTGCTGGGATATATTCTTGAGCGTGAGGGCCGCATCGAAGGGGCCTTTACAGTTGCGGGTTACAAGAATGCTTTTCTGGTTCTTTTTTGCTGCGCAATCATAGCCTTTATATCAAGCTTTTTCATCAGGGAAACCATGTCGAAAAAATAACATGACTCTCCATCCGGAAATTCTTTACTTTTTTATATACATAAGAACGCAGAAAATAATCTTTTTACTTACTAAAGAACCTGTCTGAATGGCTGTAAAAAAAACGTCAAATAGAGAAAAATACCCTGAGAACTCTGCTGATAAAGCAAACACCGGCGCAGTTAAGCGCTATAGGGCTCTCCTCGAATTTTTGCCTGATCCTGTTATCTTCGTAGATCTTAAAAGCAATATTATTTATTTAAATCCAGCATTTACAAAAGTATTCGGCTGGAGCATGGAGGATCTTGAAGGAAAGCTGATACCTTTTATTCCCGATCATCTCAAAGAAGAAACCCGGAAAGGAATAAAACTGCTTTTCAGGGAAAAAGTTATTCATGGTTTCGAAACAAAGAGGCTGACAAAGGAGGGCAAGGCCATAGATGTTGTATTAAATGCTTCTCTCTATTTCGAAGATGAAAACAAGCCTGCCGGGCAGGTGATAATATTGAGGGATATTACAAGGGAAAAGCGTATAACACGAATGAACGAAACCCTTTACCGTGTTGCAAAAGCCCTTCCCCAATATCAGTCTCTTAACGAGCGGCTTGAATTTATCATTAAGGAAGTACAGGATATAATCGGTTTAACAGGCGCGTCTGTGATACTTCTCGATGAGAAAAAAAATGAGTTTTTCTTTCGTGAAGCGGTTTATGAAGACGGGGAGACCGATAAGAGAATAAAGGAGATAAGGTTTCCGGCCGACAAGGGGGTTGCGGGTTATGTATACAGAACAGGCAAGCCTTTAATTGTTCCTGATTATCCCGGAAGTCCGTATTATTTCGGACAGGTAGACGAACAATCAGGTTACCAGACCAGAAACATGCTTGACGTTCCGATACGCACGCCTGACAGGATTATCGGAATCCTCTGCTCAGTTAACAAAAAAGAAGGCGAATTTGATGAAGATGATCTGGAACTCTTAAGCGCTATTGCAAGCACTGTAGCCTCTCCGATTGAGAATGCGAGGATCAACGAAGAACTGAAGCGCTCATATGAAGAGGTCAAAAGCTTAAACAGAGCCAAGGACAGGGTAATTCACCATCTCTCCCACGAGCTTAAAACCCCAGTTTCCGTACTTTCCGCTTCCCTTTCCCTGCTTGTAAAAAGGCTTGCCGGCATAGACAGCATGGATAAGAAGAACTGGAAATCGATAATGGAGAGGGCTCAGAGAAGCCTTAAGCGCATTCTGGACATGCAGTATGAGATAGAGGACATCCTCCGTGAGAAAGATTATTCGACATACCACATGCTTTTGACCCTTATCGATGCCTGTGCAGATGAGATAGAAGCTCTTGCTGCGCTTGAATCCGGAAATGAGGATATGGTCCAGGGTATCCGTAACCGCATTGAAGAGCTTTTCGGCCCGCGAGATGCAATAGCCGAAGATATATTCCTGAATGAGTTTGTTGAAAAAAAAATACGGGCTCTTCGGGTGCGGTTCGAGCACCGCAGATGCCGGGTAGAAGTCAGAACCGAGCCGGTGCCTGCTGTTTCGATTCCGGCGGAAGTTCTTTCCAAGATAGTTGGAGGGCTGGTGAGAAATGCGGTAGGGAACACACCGGACGGCGGGAAAATAGCAGTTTCTGTAAAAAACGGCGAGAAGGGACCTGAGATAGAAGTAAAGGATTTTGGTGTCGGTATAACGGAAGAAAACCAGCGCCTGATATTCGAGAGCAATTTTACAACGCGTGAGACAATGCATTATTCCTCCCGGCAGCCTTATGATTTCTATGCAGGAGGAAAGGGATTCGATCTTCTGAGGATGAAAATTTTTTCAGAGAAATACGGTTTCAATATCAGAATGACCTCTTCAAGATGCCGTTTCATTCCAAAAGATGAAGATATCTGCCCGGGCGATATAATCAACTGCAGTTATTGCAAATCGGATGAGGACTGCTTCAACTCGGGTGGAACGACTGTTGTTTTGCAATTTTCGGCGGCTGGTGGTACTAATGGCAGTGTAAAAAGCTGAGTTTATGCCGCTTAGCGGCAATTCGTTTTCAACGAACTTGTTGGAAGTCTAAATATGCTCTCTTAACCCCGATAAACGGGAAATCCGTTCGCATATGACTTCCGGTTTGTTCGTTTGAAGCGACAAATGATGAGATTGAATATGATAAAGATCGGCAAATCAAAAGAAAAAACTGAAAACGGCAAGCCGGATTACCTTTACCGTGAAATCGAGATCGAATTTCTTATTCATGAGCTGAAGGATCCGGTTTCCGTTATCGAGACGGGGGTCAGGTTCCTGCTTGAAAACAGGGAAAAATACGGAGCCCTGACACAGCGGCAGGAAAAAACCCTTTTAAGAATGCTGCGCAGCGCTAAGAAGACAAGGGGAATGCTCCATGACATACTTGAAATAGGCAGGTCAAAAGCCGGGTGTTTCAATTACTGCCGCTTCATGCCGGTCGAGGTTGTTTACGAAGTTCTGATTGATTCTATGGAAACCATTACCGGCAGAAACATATCGGAACAGGAGAAAAAGCGGGACGGGCTTGTAAAGTGCCTTGAAGAGCATGGAATCTTTCTTGATGTTGCTCCCGGTTTGATTCTGGAGGAGATTGAACAGGATGAAACCAAATTCAGGCAGATAACGGGTAATCTTTTTAAAAACGCCCTTTATTACCGGAGCGGTAGAGTTGAAATCAAGATGAAAAGAGAGGCGGATCTTCTTCTGCTCGATGTGACTGATGACGGACCCGGAATAGAGCCTGAATATCATCAGAGTATTTTTGAGCGGTACATCAAGGCAGGCAATGATTCAGGCGGATCAAGAAAGGGGCACGGTATAGGATTGGCCGGAGCTCTAATTCTGGCAAAATGTCTCGGTGGTAATATCTCTGTTGAAAGCAGGAAGGGGAAAGGGGCGACATTTAAATTGATATTTCCTGTTTCTATGAAGATTCCTGCGGCTTTGTACGACAGGTGAGACCATAAAAATGATAATATTTAAACGAATTTTTAACGAATGCATAAACCGGTACTAACAAACTGATTGGGAGGTCAAAATGGCTGAACCGAAATCTTATCTCAAGAAAAAGCGTATTCTGGCTGTAGATGATGAGGAAGATATACTTGAGACAATCGAGGATATTCTTGAGGATTCTCAGGTTGACCGTGCGCGTGATTATAAAACTGCCTCGAGGAAGATAAAGGAAAAGAGGTATGATCTTGCAATCCTGGATATCATGGGAGTCGACGGGTTGAAACTTCTTGAGGAGGCTGTAGACCGGGGAATTCCGGCGGTAATGCTGACCGCTCATGCCATTAATCCCGAAACACTCATGTCTTCAATTCAGAAAGGGGCGATAGCCTACCTTCCCAAGGAAAAACTGCCTGAACTCGACGATCTTCTCGGAAGGATACTTTCAGCCCATGAAAAAGGAGAGCCGCCGTGGAAACTTCTTTTTGAGCTTCTTGGCGATTATTTCGACCAGCGTTTTGGTCCTGACTGGAAGAAAAAAGAGAAGGACTTCTGGTCTGAGTTTGGACGCGGATATCATGTAAGCAGAGGCATAAGGGAGCGGATAATGCATGATGAAAGAGTGAGGGATAAGGGAATATGACATTATTTACGCACTCGTAACAGACAAAGGATGAAACTTTATGGATTCGTAAAAAGTCTAAATATGCTCACTTAGCCCCGATAAACGGGACTCTTTTCAGTACCCTCTTGAGGGGTGTAAGTAAGTTTACGAAATTATTTCCATCCGGAAATAATTTCTAACTTACTAATGAGCTTTTTGGGGATTTCTAAAAAATCTCAAATCCGTTCGCATATGACTTTTTACGATAGCATCAAACTTTATCTTCCTCTATAAACCATTTAATCAATAAAGGGGGTTATCATGAAAAAAAGAATGTGGTTTGCTGTCTGTCTGTTAACGGCACTTGCTTTTCTGTTGGCCGGAACAGCGGCGCGGGCGGAAAAAACAATCAAAGTAGGAATCGTTGATACATATACCGGACCTCCAAGCACATACACGAATGATGTCCGGGATGCTTTCAAGCTTGCGACAGATAAGATCAATGCAAAAGGCGGAATACTTGGAAAAAAGATCGAATTTGTGACGCGGGATGACAAGTTCAAGGTCGATATAGGATTGAGCGCCGCAAAAGAGCTTATCATGAGAGAAAATGTGGATATTCTCATGGGTACGGTAAACAGCGCCCTTTCTCTGGCAATTTCGGATCTATGCGCAAAAGAAAAAATACCTTTCCTCGTGACCTTCGGAAAGAGTGATAAAATTACAGGTGAAAAAGGTAACCGCTATGTTTTTTCCATGAATGAAAACTCTGCAATGGCCGGAAAGGCCGGGGCCGCCGGACTTGCGAAAAAACCTTATAAAAAATACTGGATTGCCGGCGATGATTACGAGTATGGTCACTCAATTGCGGACAATGTATGGAACAACCTTAAAATACTCAAGCCGGATGTCCAGCTTCTTGGCCAGTCATGGTGGAAGGTAGGGGAACCCGATTTAACTCCTTACATCACAGCTATCCTTTCGGCCAAGCCTGATGCGGTCATAGTTGCTACTGGCGCAGCGAGTTGCGTTCCATTCCTGAAAGCTGCGGCGGCAACCGGCTTCAACAAGAGCGTTCCTTTTTTCATGCACACCGCGACCGAAATGTCGACCCTTGAGCCTCTGGGCCTTACTGCCCCGGAAGGTGTTTTGGGAACGTCAAACTACTTTTATTACTTTCCGGATACTCCCGAAAACAAGGCCTTTGTAAAGGAATTCAAGGACGCATATGGAAGGCTCCCGAAGGTGGGCGCCCTGTACGGATATATTACCGCCAACTTCATTGCAAAGGCATATGAAAAAGCAGGAGAGATCAATACCGAGAAGTTCATAAATGCGCTGGAAGGAATGAGCGTAGGAAGCCCCATAGGAGAGCTGACAGTGCGTGCCTTCGACCACCAGGTAATGTTTCCCATGTTCATGGGAACCACAAAGAAGATGGCAGGGTATGACTATCTTATCGCCACGGATATTGTTACAATTCCCGGAAAGGATGTAATGCCGAGCGTTGAAGATATCAAGAAGGCACGAGGAGTAAAGTAGCCCCGGAAATGGCCCTTTTGGGCGATCTAAAGTGTCAATCAGCGGGATTTCTTGTGCGACATACTATGAATGTATGTCTCCTCGCAATCCCTTGATTTCCTTGAGCTTGCCCAAAATTGCCTATTTCCGAATCGTAAGGTCAACTTAATCCGAAATATGTTTCCGGATGGGAACTAAACAGGTATTTGATGGACTTTGCTTCTAATATTACCATTCCAGCCCTTTTTCAGCAGACTCTTGTGGGATTAAGCAGGACAACGATTCTTTTTATTGTGGCATCCGGGCTGAGCCTCATTCTGGGTGTGCTGAGGATTCCGAATGTAGCTCACGGCTCTCTTTATATGATCGGTGCATTTATCATGTATTCGGTTAATCTTTTCTTTGGAGGGGGGCAGGCAGGATTCTGGATGGCTGTTCTCATCTCTCCTGTGGCTGTAGCCCTGATAAGCCTTGCAGTGGAACGCGGGCTTTTTCAGCATCTTTATGAGAGGGAGCATCTCATGCTCCTTCTCTTTACTTTTTCGATCACCCTTGTTTTCGGCGACCTTGTCAAGATGGTGTGGGGCTCTGATTACAGATGTGTTGATCTTCCGGCCTCATTCCAGGGTTTCTTTACGATTTTCGGTTTTCCGTTTCCGAGGTACAACCTTTTTTTGATAATAATCGGCCCTGTTGTCGCTTTCGGTTTGTGGTTTCTGACGAATAAGACCAGGATAGGGAAAATTGCGCGGGCGGCGGCGGTCGACAGGGAGATGGTAGGGGCTATCGGAATAAATGTCAGTCTTGTATTTGCTGCGGTTTTTGTCATAGGCTGTTTCCTTGCGGGACTCGGAGGGGCTCTTGTGGCTCCTACCCAGAACATAAGGCAGGGTATGGATCATGCGATCATAATAGAGGCTTTTCTTATCGTGATAATGGGAGGACTCGGCAATATCTGGGGCGCTTTGCTTGGAGCTCTGATATTCGGTTTGACCGACTCGATAGGAGTTCTTGTATTGCCCCAGTTTGCAATAGTTTTTCCTTATGTTGTTGTCGTGATAGCCCTGTTTTTCCGCCCGAAAGGACTTCTTAAATCAACATGGTAAAGGAAATCAATTTTGTCTGATAGTAGTAGATCTGCCTGGAAGGATTTTGTACCGGGTCTTGCGGTATTTGTCATATTCCTCTTTGTGCCCTCGTTTCTGCCGAGATTCCATGTTTATCTGCTTGGCCTGATATTTACGACAGGGCTTCTTGCTGTAAGCCTCAATCTCGTGCTTGGTCTTGGCGGGATGTACCAGTTTCATCATGCCGTATTTTACGGAATCGGAGCATATACCGTGGCTCTTGTAATAACCAAAACAGCCCTTTCTCCGTGGATAGGCTTTCTTCTGGCGCCTCTCGTCTCGGCGTTATTAAGCCTTGCAATCGGACTTATCTGCGTACGGCTTTCGAAGCTTTATTTCGGAATGCTGCAGATTTCCCTCGGTTCCCTTGTCTGGGCTGTTGTTTTCAGATGGTATTCATTCACTGGAGGTGATGACGGCATTCACGGGATATCTGTTCCGGATATCATCTCTTCCACATCCGGGGCATATTATTTTTCCCTGGTATTAACAGGACTTTGCCTTGTAGTAATGCAAAGAATCGTGAATTCACCTTTTGGAAGATCATTTCAGGCGGTGCGCGACAACCCGGTGAGGTCCGAGGCTGTGGGTATTAACGTGAAGCGTGTGCAGCTCACCTGGATGGTCATATCAGGGGCCTTTGCCGGAATTGCCGGATCGATGTTTGTCGTTATTGAGGGGAGCGTGTTTCCTGAGCTGATGTTCTGGACGCTTTCGCTTGAAATAATAATCATGTGCCTTCTCGGAGGCTGGTTCACTTTTTTAGGCCCGATGCTGGGAGCCGCGATAATTGTGCTGCTGAGAACATTTGTCGGAATATATACAGAATACTGGACTATTATCCTTGGAATTGTCCTCATGTTGCTGATTCTCTTCCTGCCTCAGGGCGTTCTCGGATATTTTCTGGAAAAGTTTGACAGAGGCGGCATGAAACCGGTCCGGGAGGAGAAATGATGCTGCAGGTGGAAAGTCTCCGGAAATCCTTCGACGGTTTTGCGGCGGTAAGTGATGCGCAGCTTGGAGTCAAAAAAGGTGAAGTGGTCGCAGTTATCGGGCCCAACGGCGCCGGTAAAACGACTCTCTTTAATCTTATTACCGGGCAACTGAAAGCGGACGGCGGCAGGATTATATTTAAAGGTCAAAACCTGGCCGGCATGTCTCCCTATGAGATTTGCCGGAGAGGCATAAGCAGGTCTTTCCAGGTTGTAAATATATTTTCGAGGCTGACCGTATTTGAAAATGTCAGGGTAGCCGTGATGTCTTATAATAAAAGCACATTCAATCTTTTTTCTAAAGCGAAAGATACGGCGGTTTCCGAAACCGAGAATATCCTTAAAAGCGTCGGCCTTTCCGGAAAAGCCGGCAGAATAAGCGGATCACTTTCTCACGGCGACCAGAAAGTGCTTGAGATGGCCGTTGCCCTCGGGAACAGGCCGGAACTCCTTATCCTGGATGAGCCGACTGCCGGGATGTCGCCTGAAGAGACCCGTAATGCCCTTGAACTCATGAAACTTCTCTCCCGCGACCGCGGAATAACAATACTCTTCTGCGAACATGACATGGAGCTTGTCTTTTCGATTGCAAACAGGATTATGGTCATGCAGCACGGGAGAACTATTATACAGGAAGCGCCTGATGTTGTCCGAAACGACAGTCGGGTGCAGGAAGCCTATCTGGGAGGGTCTGATGAAGGGATCTGCTGTGATTCTTGAGGTTGAAGGGATAGACGCCTTTTACGGACTGAGCCATATCCTGTTCGGGGTTTCTCTGACAGTCTCAAAAGGTGAAATTGTCTGCCTTCTCGGAAGAAACGGAGCGGGAAAAAGCACGACCATGAAAAGCATAATGGGGCTTGTTCCTCCCGCAAAAGGAGTCGTGCGGTTCAAGGGAGAAACCGTCACATGCATCAAACCTTATATCCTTGCCCGTAAGGGAATGGGGTATGTTCCGGACGACAGGCGCGTGTTCGCCGATCTTACCGTGGACGAAAATCTTGAGATAGCGGAAAAGAGAACGCCAAAAGGTTCGAGGTGGAACAGGGACGGGGTTTACGGATTTTTTCCTCCGTTAAAAGAACTTAAATCAAGAAAAGGCGGCCTGCTGAGCGGCGGAGAGCAGCAGATGCTCACGATAGCAAGGGCGCTGATGACAGATCCGGATCTTCTTCTTCTCGATGAGCCGACTGAAGGGCTTGCTCCCCTGATTGTCAGGATGCTCGAAGAACAGATACTGAAACTCAAAGCAAGCGGGCTTACTGTTCTTCTGGCGGAGCAGAATCAGAGGGTCGCGCTGAATTTAAGCGACCGTGGATATGTGATAGACAACGGGGCAATCCGTTTTCACGGAACATGCCGGGAATTGCGGGAAAACGAAGAGATAAGGAAGAAGTATCTCTTGGTGTGACAGGCATAGGGTTCGAGGGTTCAAGGATTCATGGGTTCAAGTGCCCTGGCGGGAAAAAAAATTATGGTTTTACTACCCCACAAAATTGAGACATTTGAAGAATATCCAATTTTGACCAGGTTCAAGAAAGGCGAAAATATAGCTCTTATGCTTCACTTCGTGCAACCGCAGGAATACATTGGAGTATTTCGAGGATAGCGCGAAAGCTTCACTTCGTGCCTAAATTTGAGGCTGACGCTGAAATCGGGCAAAAGGGGGTGTTATGCAAAGGTCTTGTAAAGTTACTCTTTTCGTCCAGTGCATCATCGACGGAATCTTCCCGGAGGTCGGGTTTGCCGTAACGCGTATCTTTGAGAAGCTCGGAATTGATGTCGAATGTCCTGCGGAACAGACATGCTGCGGTCAGCCCGCCTTCAACTCGGGCTACAGGAAAGAGGCGAAGCAGGCGGCAGAGCATTTTATGGATGTTTTTGGCGGCGCCGGAGACATAGTCTGCCCGTCAGGCTCTTGCGTGAACATGGTCAGGAATCATTATACGGAGTTGTTCAGGGATGACGCAAAAATGCTTGAAAGAGCTAAAGAGACCGGAATAAGAACGTTCGAGCTTACTGAGTATCTGGTCGATGTCCTGAAAGTGGAGGATCTCGGCTCAAGATACGACGGAAGGATAACATACCATGACTCATGCCACCTGATGCGTGGTATAGGAGTGAAAGAACAGCCGAGAAAACTTATAAGGAAAATCCGGGGCGCCGAATTTGTCGAGATGAATGATTCAGACAGGTGCTGCGGCTTTGGCGGGGCTTTTTCGGTAAAGTATCCTGAAATATCAGCAGCGATACTTGAAGATAAGGTTAAAAACATAATCTCATCGAATGCCGATGTAGTTACCGGATGCGATATGGGATGCCTTATGAATATTCAGGGGATGTTGAGCCGGAAGGGATTGCCGGTTAAAACATTGCATATTGCGCAGCTTCTTGCAGGGGGGCCGGCATAGGTAATCGGTTTTGCCGTTTGGCAAGATCGGATTCAGACTTCGTCAACGGCAACAGATCCACTCCCATTAGACCTGGACAGCCCCAGTGGATAAATGCCCACGAAGCCGTTATTTTGTCTTTGCCTGTGTCTCTTTATTAACAATCAGGGGGCGTTGTTGCGTTTCGGAAAAATTTCTTGCAAAGCGACAAAACCGGTTATCTATGCCAGCCCCAATGGTTGTGCAAATAAGCATCAGGTATGCGGATGATAAAAATCGAAAAGTATAAATCCGAGCATCTATAATGATCAGAATAAACACCGAAAAATACAGAGAGGAAGCAATAAAGGGGATAAATGATCCTGTACTGCAGAAGGCGCTTGCAGCCCTTCAGGTTCGTTTCGGCAGGGGCACAGCGGAAGCGTACAGAAAACTTCCTGAAGGTCCTGGCCTTCGCCGGAAAGCGCATGAAATAAGAATGAAAGCCATTGAAAATCTGGATTTTCTTTTAGAGCGTCTTTCAGATAAAATCCGCTCAAGAGGCGGGCATGTTTTTTTTGCGGAAAATGCCGACGCCGCTGTTAAATACGCTCTTGAGACAGCACGGAAGCATAATGTAAAACTTGCAGTCAAAGGCAAGTCGATGCTTACCGAAGAGATAGGTTTAAATGAAGCCTTTGCAGCTGCGGGTATAGAGGTTGCAGAAACCGATCTCGGGGAATATATTATCCAACTTGCGGGTGAACATCCGTCACATATCATTGCGCCTGCAATTCATAAAACAAGAAGCGAAATAGGCCTCCTTTTTTCTGAAAAGCTGAAGATACCCTTTACGACCGATCCTGAAACTCTGACAAAGGCCGCAAGAAAAGCATTGCGCGAAAAGTTTCTTTCTGCCGGAATGGGTATTTCCGGATGCAATATCGCATGCGCCGAAACAGGACATATCACGGTTGTTTCAAATGAAGGCAATATCCGCATGTCAACGACTCTCCCTAAAGTACATATAGCCTTTATGGGGATGGAGAGGATAACTGCCAGGCTTTCCGATCATGATATTCTTTTCAGGCTCCTGTCCAGAGGGGCGGCTGCCCAGAATATGGCGGGCTATGTCAGCTACCTCGGAGGTCCGCGCCCGGCGGGTCACTCGGACGGTCCCGACGAATTCCATCTTGTGATAATAGACAACGGCCGGACAAAAATACTCGCGGATGAAGAATTTCGCGAGATGTTATGCTGCATAAGGTGCGGAGCATGCCTCAACATCTGCCCGGTTTACGGCAAGATAGGAGGGCATGCGTACGGGTATGCCTATTCAGGCCCGGTCGGCGCCGTTGTGGCGCCTCTTCTTACAGGCATAAACAGGGCGAAAGACCTGTGTCTCGGAGAGACGCTGTGCGGAGCATGCAGGGAAGCATGCCCTGTAGACATAGACCTGCCGAGGATGCTTTTGCTGCTGAGATCAAAGCTTGCCGACGGTGATTCAAAGTGGAATGTCGGAAGGGAAAATACCGGAGAGAAGATGCTGTACGGCATATGGTCGGAGATTGTCAAGAGGCGATGGGCTTATGAAGCTGCTCTCAGTTTTTCACGGGAAGGGTCGAAGTTGTTTACCGGCAAAGAAGGCATGATTTCAAGCCTTCCGTTTTTCCTGAAAGGATGGACAGAAAGCCGCGACATGAAGCCTCCGGCGCGGGAAAGTTTTATAAAGCAATGGAAGAAGTCGAAAAAAAAGGTTTAAATGAACGATAACGGGCAGGCAAAATTTATAGACAATATAAGAAAGGCTCTTTGTGTTGACGGTAACAGAGCCTGTCCTGATATTTTTTACAGGAAACCTGACCAGGAATCGATGATTATCCTTGAAAGAATAAGCAGCCGTTCGCATTCTTTACGGCTTCAGCTGCTTTATAAAATGATTGATTCGGCAAAAATTGTAAATCTTGATGTAAGACCAGTTCAAACATTAACCGATGCGTCGCATGAGATAATAAAACTTGCCTGTGAAAAGAAGCCGGAATGGGGAGATGAAAAGAGTGTTGTTTTGTGGAAGCATCCTCTTATCGAAGAAATGAATATCGAAGAGATTCTCCGGGAGCGTAAAATTTCCGTCATCTTTTCGAATCGGCCGGATGAAGGTAAGACCGGAAGAGACCGGCTTATTAAAGAATCGGCTGTTTCTTTCATAGGAATTACTTCCGCCGACTATTGTATTGCCGAAACAGGGACACTTGTCCTAAAAACAGCGCCCGGCAATGAGCGTATTGTTTCACTGCTTCCTTCCATTCATGTGGCGGTCATAAAACTTGGGCAGGTCATAGCCGACTTTAATGAGCTTTATACTCTTCTTGACAAGGAGCTTAGTGACAGTCCGGAAGGAATAGACGCCGGGATGACATTTATAACCGGCCCGAGCAAAACAGCCGATATCGAGGCCACAATGGTTCACGGAGCCCACGGCCCCCGCGAA
>RPRI01000137.1 GCA_003818505.1 Desulfobacteraceae bacterium
CCCGCGCACCATGTTCAGCTGTTTTTTCTGCTCGTCGTTTAAAGGCCCGACTATTCCCTGCAGAATGATACCTGTAAAACCGATAATTGAGTTTAGTGGCGTTCTCAGTTCGTGCGACATGGTCGCCAAGAATGCGGATTTTAATCTGTCAGCTGCCTGGGCTTTTTCCATTGCTGCAGCAAGTTCGGCGGTTCGCTCGACGATACGCTGTTCCATTTTCCGGTTGATTTGTTGCAGTTCACGGGTGCGTGCATTTATCTGATGTTTCAGTACAAAGCTACCTATCAGACTCATGAGCAGGGCGACACCCAAAACCAGGCCAAGAATCTGCAGCCAAACCGGCAACTGAACCTTCACCTCTTCAAATGTCCATCGTTTCATTGAACGATAATAAATTGACTGAGAATCTTTTTTCAGCCTTGAAAGATGGGCATCAATGGCACTCAATAATTCTTCATTGGTTCCTTTCGGCGCCGCAAAAAAAAGCGCGGAAGGATTAAAAAGAACGGCGGTATCTTCAAGTCCAAACTCCTTTGCGTGCATCGCTCCGTAATAATGATTGGCAATTGCCGCGTCAGCTTCTCCCCGGGCGGCAATCTCAAAAGCTTTTTTGAAATCCGGCGCTAAAACGATGGTTGTGTTTAACCCGAAGCTATTAACCAAATTGACAAATTCCTCATGCTGAACCGACTTCTCCAACACCGCGACTCGTTTCATGTTCAGGTCTAATAATGATTGAATACCGCTGCCCTTTCTTCCATATACTTTATCCCATGAGGAAATGACCGGTACCTTGTGAAAGGCATGTTTTTTCCTCCTTTCTGCCGTATATGCCACATCCGGCATAAGATCAATTTCTCCTTTTGCCAGGCGGTCCAATCCCTCCGACCAAGTGCCGGTGAAATAGCGCAATGTCCATCCTTCCTCTTTAGCAACGTACTCGATGATATCAATAAAAATGCCTGCGGGTTGACCGGATTTGTCGATGAAGATTTTTGGGGCATTTTCATAGACGCCTACAGTCACGGTCAGGTCACCGGCAGTCGCTAATGGCATTCCAAAGGACAAATACTATGAACATAACCGGCAACAGGCTCAGCAATGGTATTTTTAACATGATCAGATACCTCCTCATTTCACGACCGCAATGATGAAAATTGCGTTGTCGGCGTAAAATCAGCAATTTTGCATAGAGTTTCATTTTAACTCTCATCCAAATTGACGTTTTACCCGTAAACCGAATATTGAAGTGGAAAAGGATTCGAGGGGTCAGGGATTCGAGGGTTCAAGTGAAAAACCCTGACAAAGTCTCCCTGGCCACTGATTCCCGTCAACTGACCCTCGACAACCGATCCCCGATATTCGATCACTGATCACTGATTACTGACCACTGATTGCTGACTGCTGATCACTGATCACTTGTTACTGATCACTATCCCCTGATATTCGCCTCGCGCCTTTCACCATCATCCCAGCTTATACCCTTTCTCAAGAAACAACTTCAGGCAGGTGCCAACGGCAGCATCGTCATATAAAATTCCCCTGTTATTCCTTATTTCCTCAAGGGCCTCATCAATACCACGGGCAGGCCTGTAAGGCCGGTTCGATGCAATCGCTTCAACAACATCAGCCACAGCGATTACACGTGATTCCATAAGTATCTCATCACCTTTCAACCCGGCCGGATATCCGGAGCCGTTGAGTCTTTCATGGTGCTGTAAAACGACATTTGCTATCGGCCATGGAAATTCTATATCTTTCAGAATATTAAACCCGGCCTCCGGGTGGATTTTTATCAGGCGGTATTCAATTTCATTCAGTCTGGACGGTTTACTCAGGGTTTCAGACGGAATCATCAATTTTCCGATATCATGGATCATGCCTGCCATGCGGATACAGTCTATCCGGCTGCTTTCAAGTCCCATATCTGTTGCTATGGCGCGGGCGAGATCCGCTACTCTTCTCTGATGCCCGGCAGTGTAAGGATCTCTGGTTTCGACAGTAACCGCAAGAGCCTGAATGGTTCCTCCCAAAGCCGCCCTTAACCGTATAAAACTGTTATTCAATTCTTCTTCCGACCTCTTCCGCTCGGTTACATCCCTTGAGATTCCCCTGAATCCTTTTATAACTTTATCTGAATCGGTCATAAGAGATACGACCGTTTCAATAAAACATATCGAACCATCTTTCCTGATAAGCTCCCAGTCAAATGCCCTTGCAGATACTCCTGTTTTATATACCTCGTTAAAGACTCTGAATATTTTTTTTGCATATACATCATTCGTATATGCGCGGTAATTCATATCCATAAGCTCATTTTCTGAATATCCGAGTATCCTGCATGTTGCATCGTTATAAAATGTAAGATTACCGGCGGTATCCACTTCAAAATAACCGTCTTCAATATTTGCAAGGATGTTTCTGTATTTTCTCTCACTTTCAATAAGCGCTTGCTCTGCCAGCTTGCTCTCTGTTACATCGTTATGAACTGCAACAATTTCACCTGAAGCGAGTTTATAAATATTGTTCTCGACCCATATGGATAAACGTCCGTCACTGTAGTTGGATATCGGGAGAAACTTATTCTCTCCGGTCTTCCATACCACCTTGATGACATCGAACAGGCCCATTTTTTTTACTCCGGGAAATACCTCTGCGATGCTTTTGCCTACAATATCCTCCTTTTTCACCCGGTTAATCAGTTCACCTGCCGGGTTGATATCGTCTATTATAAAGTCTTCCCCGTTATTCTTTGCATGATAAATGGCAACACCATTGCCGATGGTATTGAACAGCCCACGGAATCGCATCTCGCTTTCACGCAATATTCCCGCCGCTTTTGACATCTTGTAATTGATTATCAAAGGCACCACTATAAACGCGCATACCAGTATTGCTATGATAGCTCCGGCCAGTCGGTATATAAATACTCTCTCTGTAGTCGTCATCAGTACGATCGACCAGCCTTCATCATTTATGGCCTTTCGGGAGACAATATGCTTCTTCCCTTCAAAGGTAATCTCCATCCCGTGACTTATCTCACACGGCAGGATCGCCTCAAACTCCTTTTTGCCAAACTGTTTCGATTCATCAAGGGCAAGCTGTGTCCCTTGGCTTACAGGCCAGAGGCTTTTAAAATTCATCTCCTTCCTGCTCGACATAAAGATAATACCGTTAGGATCTATGACAAAACAATTCGGATAGTTGGTTAGAAAAGATTCTTCAGCATCAAGATCCTGTTTAATTACTGCAACTCCGATAATTACACCTTTACTATCTCTGACGGGATAGCTCGTATAGAACCCTCTTATCAAAGAAGTTATTCCGACGGCAAAATACCGGCCTAAAGATCTTTGCATCGCCTGTGTGAAGTAGGGACGGAACTGATACGATTTGCCTACAAAACTACCTGAATCATTCCGGTTTGAGGAAGCTACGGTCTTACCATTAGTGTCCAAGAGATAACAGACGGAGCTCTCAATATAAAAATTGTACCTGTCAAGTACCGAGTTGGCATTCGCGATATCTCCTTCTTTACGGTAAATGAGAGCTGACACAATCCAGGGAGACCCCGACATTATCCTTACGGCTTTCTCAACTTTATCGAATTTAGCCGTTAAACGGGAAGAATGAAATGATATTGCTTTGTCGTTATTTTCGAGTATCTCCTGCCTTGCCTTGTCACCAAGATATCCGGTTATAAACCATCCTCCGATGGCGACAACAAATAGAAGTATGAGGCAGGATATCAACCAGATTCGACTAGTTAAAAATTTCCCGGCTCCGTTAGAACTCATTGATCGAATCTCCTAAAATAAAGGGTTCAAGAGGTCGAGGATTCGAGGGTTCAAGCGTACTTCAAATATCGTAATTCGTTTTTCGATACACAATCTACGATCTTTAATATTCTGTTTTTCGCCTTACGACTTACGTTTCACGCCTCACGATCTTTTTACCTTTCACTCTTTACTTTTCACTTTTTACACCGCCGCAGTTCCGCCGCGGCGGAACTCCCGCCTCATGCCTAATGCCTCACCCTTTACCGTAAACCAGAAGGTGGCTCCTTTCCCCATTTCCCCTTCCGCCCACACCCTCCCGCCATGCCGGTGGATTATTCTCCGGACATTGGCCAATCCTACCCCCGTGCCTTCATAATCCTCTGCCCTGTGAAGACGCTGAAACAGGCCGAAAAGCTTATCTACGTACTTCATGTCAAAACCTGCCCCGTTATCCTTCACGAAGATGCGTACCTCGCCATTTTCGCCACGAACAGTTCCGATTGTTATTTCGGCTTTATCGCATTTTCCCGTATATTTGAAGGCATTTGAAATTAAGTTGGCAAACACCTGCCGGAGCATGGCGGAATCTCCGTAAACCTCCGGGAGCGAACCGATCTTCCAGCCAATATTTCTGCCGCTTGAATCCTCCTTATATTCTCTTAATATCTCCTTCACAAGGCTGTCCAAATTCGTCTTCTTTTTCAGCATTTCCGTCCGCCCCATCCGGGAAAAGGACAGAAGATCGTCAATCAGTCTACCCATTTTAACTGTCGAATCGGTAATGACTTTCAGATAATGTTTGTTCTTTTCATCAAGGATTCCCGCAGCGCGTTTGTTGAGGAGTTCAGAAAATCCGGTTACGTGCTGCAGAGGCCCTCTCAGATCATGCGATACCGAATAACTGAAAGCCTCAAGTTCTTTGTTTGCAGCTTCAAGCTGAGCTGTTCGCTCTATTACCCTGAGCTCGAGTTCGTCGTTCAGCCTCCTTACCTCCTCCTCCGCCAGCTTCTGATCCTCCACTATGCTCAAAAGCACCCGGCGCGACTGTTCGGCCGCTTCAAGCATTCGTTCTCTTTCTTTATGCGCCGCCTGCATCCGCTCTTCCGACTTCATAGACCCTGTAATGTCGCTGTTTAACACAATGGCGCCGTCTATTTTCCCGGCATCATCAAATACAGGAGCCGTATAATTGAGAATGATTTTTTTACTCCCGTCGAATGCATCTATCTCCAGCATTTCATCTTTAATCGTAACGCCTTCATTAATCGAATGTGCAAGCGCCCAGTCATCAGGGGCTATCTCTTCGCCTGAGGGGAGTCGCCGCGCTTTAAAGACACCGTATTCCTCCTGACCTACTTTCGGCACTGCGCCCCATATCTTCATAGCGGCCGGATTTCCATAAAGCAGTTTTCCATTTTTATCGGCAATCCACAGCCCGACCGGCAGTGTGTCGAATATCTTTTGCATGAGGTTGCGTTGTCTTCTAACCTCTTTTTCAGTCCTCTTGTGCTCGGCTATCTCCCAGGCGATATCGGCAAGGTAGGAGACTATTTCAATATCCTTTTCTTCGTAATCCGTGGGCTTGTTTCCTATACCGAGAATGGCCACGATTTTATCCGATCTCATTATAGGTACAATAAGTTCTCTGATTACTGCGGCATGACCTTCGGGCATTCCCTTCCGATGAGGCAGCGATGCATAGTCGTTATGGATAATAGGTTTCCTTTCGCGAACACAATCCACCCATACTCCGGCCTGATCGATATCGTAATGCATTCCCTTTCCTTCTGCCTTGCAGAATTCCCTGATCGTTCGCGTTGACCAGGCCTGGAGAGTCAGGGTTTTCTGGTCATCTTCAACAAAATGATAGAACCCTATGGGACTGTCAGTTAATGCACATACTTCATCCAGTGTTTTCTGCAGCAATTCGTCGAGTGAATGCGATATGGAATACTCGAATAATTTCAGACGTATACGAATGATCTCCCCCGTCAGCTTGCGCTCATCCGTAGCGCTTGTCAGCTTTTTCCGCGACTGTTCGAGGGTATGGGTATCTGATATTTTGGATTGCATATTTATGTCTCCTGATCTGAACTTTTTCCATCCGGGCTTTTGTACCTCGCAGGCAGCCCGGCTTTGATAAGCAGTTCGTTCACTTCCCGCTTCAAGTCGAGGTTGCGCATCTCGCGGCCCATGACAGCTTCGTTCCAGCGGCGCAGCTCCTCGAACTGCTCTTTGAGCCGTTCTTCCGTCCGCTTCCTTTCGGTAATATCACTAACGGCATGGACAGCGCCAGCATACCGGCCGGCCTTGTCCAGAATGGGATCCACCATGACTTCAAGCCAAACCTCCCCAACCTGCAGTTCCATTGTCTCCCGGCAAAGGCTCTTTCGCGCCCGAAGGAGCGGACATTCGGGTATCGGCTGAGCCGTATCGTGTACGATCTCCCAGCAGTGTTTACCGATCAACTCACCGCACGGGCGATGAAAAAATCGCTCCGCGGTCCTGTTTGACCGCAACACCCGCTGGTCCTGATCCAGAATCCAGATGGCATTGTTTGTTGAATCAAAGGTGCTTTGCCACTCCTGCGCCGTTCGAGCTACCTCCTCCTCCGCTTTTTTGTATGCGGTAATGTCACGTGCCGTGGAGAGTGCGCCGGTTACGTTACCATTTGCATCCTTGAGCACCCGACACCACCATGCGAGCAGCCGTTTTTCTCCGTCTTTCCGCCTCTGCCAGCTTTCAACATAGATCACGTTTTCGTTACCGTTAAAAATAGGCTTCACCAGACTATACGTCTCCTGTTCTCCTTCGAAATAGTGTGCGGCTTCCCTCCCGATCACGTCGTCTCCGAAAAATTCGATACCGGGCCCATTTGCCCAGGTGTATATCTTGTTTGAATCCACTTCCATGATGATATCCGGGATTGCCGACAGGAGAGCCTCCTGCTTCGCCGACATAGAAAGCAGGGCTTCTTCATTCTGTTTCCTCAGGGTTATATCTATACCCACCCCTACCAGAAATTTCCTGCTTCCTATATTGGTCCGGATTCCTGTGAAGTAATAAGGAATTCTCCGCCCGCTTTTTGTGACAAAATTTGCCTCCGCAGTCTCTTCACCTTTTACAAACACATCCTGAATCTTGATTGTTATAAGCTGTCTGTCCTCCCCAGTAAAAAGAACAAGAGGACTCATTTGCGAAATCTCTTCGGCTGAGTATTCGGTAACTATTTCGAAGTTCTTATTCCAGCGGTAGAAACGTCCGTTTTCATCAAACAGATAGAAAACTCCGGGGAGACTGTTTATGACGGAATCTGAAAAATCCCTTTCCCGTGAAAACTCATCAAGCGTGACGGTTGTTTTTTTCAGATCCTGCGTCATCTTGTCAAAGGCGCGGGAAAGTTCGCCGATTTCATCTCTTGACGAAGTTCCTACCCGGCATTCCAGCTTGCCGCTGCCGATCTCTGCCGCACCTGCGGCAAGGCGACGCAGAGGGCGGCTGATTATCCGGGCAAAAAACATGCCCAGAAAACCTGCAGCAATGCAGATAGCGATAACGCTTCCGGCTGCTATCCATGCAAGGCGCATCACAGGAGCAAATGCCTCGGACTGGTCTATTTCGGTAATAATGCACATCCTGAATTCAGGCAGCCATTTGTAAGCTCCGATAACGGCCACTCCATGATAATTTTTGTAGAAACCAACCCCGTCTTTTCCTGAAAGACCGGCATCTATTCCCTCTGTATGCACCGCTTTTTTCAGGATAAAATCTTCACCAAACCGGGGTTCTGAAACAAAGAAATTGAATGAATTCACAAGATATGTATCGACTGTCACGTTTTTTCCACTTTGCGCTCCTATAATCTTCGAAAGTTCATGAAGATCGAGCCTGCCGGCCAGGACCGCAATCGTATCCCCCTTATCATCCTTGACGGGCGTGCTTACCGTCATTGCAGGCCGTTCCAGCGAGGGTGATTAATAACTCCCTTCAACATATGTCTGTTTCTTCCCTTCAATGAAATATCTGCGGTTAGTCCGGTACTTTCCATCCTGTCGCTTATCGGTAGAGGCAGATACATGTCCGGCCGGAGAACACATTACGAACAGCTCTAGAAATTCTCCGTATCTCAGAAGAGGCCTCAGATGATTTTTAACAATCTCGCTGTGTGCTCTTCGATACGCTGGATCGGGAATATCATGCAATGCAGCCATCACCGCCGCGTATTCTCTTACCAAGGGCCGCTGGGCAAGCTCCTCGATGCTTTTTTTGCTCCCCTCAACCCATCTGAACAGTTCCCTGCTCTTCAAAATGTTGACGCTAATAAGATACTCTGTTGTATCCTTAATTATAGACCGCTTTCCGATATCGTAACCCAGGTATCCGACAATTATGGTGGGCACGATTGCCATCAGGAGGAAAAGAATCGTCAGCCTCGTTATAATTTTCATTTGGCTTTTCCTCCGTAGATCTCATCTAAAAACCGCGTTGTATACGCCTGATTGATATCAAAAGGTTTTTCAATTAAACCCTGCTCCAAAAGTATTTCATACATTCCGCGCCAGATATCTCCTTTCATCCAGCCTATCTGGTCTTCTCCGGTGTGCACAAGCGGGAGCATGGCCTCCATCATCGCCGATTGTGTATCGGAATCCTTAACACGGGTATATTTCATTGTAACAGCAACCGCTTCCTTATAGTCTCCGATTGCATACTGCCATCCCTTAAGAGTTGCTCGTAAAAAGCGTTTTATCAGGTCCGGATTTTCCGCAACAAGACTGTCAGTGGTTATAAGGGTATCTGAGTAAAAATTGATCCCGTAATCTTCTGGCCAGATAAGGTTAAGCCTTAATCCTTTTTTGCGTATCTTGATTATGCCGCCGGTGTAATATCCTGCAGTGACATCAACTTTTCTGCTGTAAAAGTCTGTATATTCAGGATCGAAGTCAACAATTTTAAGTTTACTAAGGTCAATTTTAAGGTTCTTCATCATTGCACGCAACTGCAGGTCTAATTCATAAGAACCGCCCTTCCCTCGTGCAGCCACGCTCTTTCCGATAAAATCGGCCGGGCGCACGATGCCTGAATCGGCGATAGCTGCATAAACAACCGCGCTTCGTCTGTATATCGCGGCAATGGCAGTAAGGGCCTCCCCATGACCACGGTTAATCAAAATGTACTCCGGGGTCATTACACCAAAATCGGCTTTACCGGTTTTGACATTTTCTGCAATATCAACGTCCAGACCTCCTTCAATAAATGATACTTTTATGTTTTCAGCGGCATAGTAGCCCTTCTCCTGCGCCATGTAAAAACCGGCAAACTGCGCCTGGTGCATCCATTTTAACTGCAGTTTCACCTCGTCGGGGGCTTTCGGAGGCTGCGGCTTACCGCATCCGGATATAAGAAGACCGCATAGAATGAACAATACCGAGATTCTTGCAATATTTCTCATATAACCTCCTTGGTGGATAAAGGGTTCAAGGATTCGAGGATTCAAGGGTTCAAGTGAAAAATCCGAACATCGGACTTCGGAAATCGTACTTCGTATTTCGTTGATAGTCGTTCGTGGCCAGTGATTTGTTGTTCGATCCACGATCCACGATTCACGCTATTAATATTCGATATTCTAAATTCGATTTTCGGCTTTTAGCACTTCATTCAACGCTCTGCCAAGCGTATGCAAATCAAACGGCTTTGGCATCATGCTTTTAAAACCATATTCACTGTAGTTTGACATGACCGGATCTTCCGAATAACCGCTGCAGACAATCGCGTTTAACTGATGATTCAGCTCAAGCAGTTTCTTTATCGCCTCTTTTCCTCCCATACCACCTGGTATGGTAAGATCCAGGATCACCGCATCATATGGTTTTTCGGATTCCATTGTTTTTTTGTACATCTCAACCGCTTCAGCGCCGTTTTCTGCAAACTCCGGTTCATAACCCAGCATTTCCAGCATCTCTTCCGCCATGTTCCTCAACATCCTGTCATCATCCATCCAAAGAATTTTCCCGTGGCCTGTTAAGAGCGCCTTATCTTCTTTTAACGGAACAGCCTTATCTGAAGCAGGCAGGTATATATTAAACGTTGTTCCGGCTCCCGGGCGGGAATCAACGGAAATATGGCCGTTGTGCTTTTTGATGATGGAATAAGCGGTGGCAAGCCCAAGTCCGCTTCCAGCGTTTTTTGTCGTAAAATAAGGATCAAATATTTTTGAAAGGTGCTTATCCACGATACCAATGCCCTTGTCTTTTATGGAAATACGAAGGTACCTCCCCGGTTTTACCGGCAAATTCCGACTCTCGTCTAAAACCACATTTTCAGCTGTGACCTGAATAATTCCACCGTCCGGCATCGCCTGGTCCGCATTTATTACAATATTGCTGATGACCTGAATCATCTGTCCCATGTCGGCCTCAACCGGCCAGAGATCTTCTGCAATCGAACACTTGCATTCCGATTTTGAACCCCTCAGCGCAAATAGAGAAGATTCTTTAATGAGGCTTGAAATTGAAGCTGTTTCTTTTGCCGGCGCACCGCCTTTGGCAAAGGTCAGAAGCTGACCGGTCAGCCCCCGTGCCCTGATCGAAGCCGTTTCCGCTGAACTCAATAAATCAAATGCCCTGCTTCCGGGTTTCACATGCTTTATGGCAAGCGAGATATTTCCGGCAATCGAGGTCAGGATATTGTTGAAATCATGGGCTATGCCTCCTGCAAGAATCCCGACCGATTCCAGTTTATCCGCCTTCAAAAGCTCATCTTCCATTTTTTTACGATCTGTGATGTCTCGGGCAATTCCGACAAAATAGAGGAAAGAACCATTTGTATCGCGTACGGCAGCGCCGCTGGTGGTATGCCAGCGCCAATTACCGGATTTGTCCTTAACAAGGTATTCAAATCCGGGAGTCCGCTCTCCTTTTTCGATATTTTTCCTTATATTCTCTTCGCAGGTTCGTATGTAATCGGGATGAATGATTGATTGGAAAGGCCGACTCTGTAATTCGGATATTTCGTAGCCCATATTTTCCAGCAGGGAAGAAGACAAGAAGAGAAATTTGCCATCAGCATCCAGTGTAAAAATAATATCGCTGCTGTTCTCAACAATTAACCTGTGTTGCTCCTCGCTCTCCCGCAATGCTTCCTCGATCCGTTTGCGCTCGGTGATATCAATGAGCATGCCCTCTATCTCCTTAAGTCCACCATCTTCTCCGGGAACCAGGCTTGTGTTCTCAAGCAGCCAGACCAAGCTCCCATCTTTTCGACGCCCACGGCTTTCGAAGCCGACAAGCATCTCTTTAGCCTGAAGCACGGCAATAAACTCCCTCCTGGCCTCCGCACTTACATGGAGATCCGTGGCCGCATGTTCTATTATTTCTTCACGCGATTCATATCCGTAGATTCTGGCAAATGCTTCGTTGCAATCGATGATTCTGCCGTCCATCGTAGTGCGATAGACTCCGGCAAGATTTCGCTCAAACAGCAGACGATATCGCTTTTCACTCTTCTTTAGAGCCCTTTTTGCAAGTATTTCTCCTGTAACATCCCGCGCGACACCGCGCACTATAGGCTCAGGCACGCCTTCGGTGCGCAAAGTATTCCGGTATTCCCAGTAGCGTACCTCCCCTTTCCGGGTTACAATCTTCATTGTCCCGGTTGCTGTTCCGTCGCTCCGGATAGCATTTATATATTTATCGAATTCACGCTGGCCTGGTTCAGGCAGCAGATCTGGAATGCAAAGCCCTATTATCTCTTCAGGAGAAAAACCGGTAGCCTCCAATGCCGCTTTATTAACCGAAAGAACGGTTCCTTTCAGATTGTGGGTGCAGATTAGATCCGTTGCGTTTTCAACAAGGTCGCGGTATCGCTCCTCGCTTTCCCGCAGAGCTTTTTCCATCTTCCCGCGTAATGTTTCCTCTGAGATTTCTGAAGGATTGGCGGAATTATTGTGATTGGTGTTTTTAACAGGCATCTTTTACATCCTCTGAGACCATTGATAATTAGTTTCCGAATGGAAACTTGATAGTGTCTATTATTAGTTTCCGGATGGACACTAATTAATATTCAGGGCTGACATAGGCGCATACCTATGTTAGCAATTTATACAGAATTGAACCGTATTCAGGGAATAATTATAATAACGATTTTAAATCATTGCTTAAATATACTCAAGATAAAAAACCGGATAAAAAAACCCGTTTCTGTCTTCACGACAAAAACGGGTTTTCTTTTAAATATTCTATATTCTATATTCGAAGTTCGATGTCCGATATTCGATCTTTACCCTGGCCCCTGTTCACTAATAACTGATCAAACGACCGGTCTAGGAAGCATTTTAGCACGCTCGGCAATCTCGGGAACCTTGTGCTCCCATTCGATCGCCATGAGATGAACGCCTGCAACACCCTTTAACTGCTTGAACTCCTCGATCTGCTCACAGGCGAATTTAATCCCCTCATCGGCCTGCATTTTTTTGTCGACTCCCTGGAGGCGCTTTATCAGTTCATCCGGAACATCCATGCCCGGAACATTGTTTTTCATATACTTTGCCATACCAACACTTTTCATGGGAGTGACTCCGGCAAGAAGATACACCTTCTCCGTGAGCCCCATATCGTTTGCCTGCTTAACCCAGGTTCTGAATTTTTCCATGTTGTATATGCACTGTGTCTGGATGAAATCGACTCCGGCCTTTATTTTCTTCGCGAGGCGGTGAACTCTCCATTCAAAAGGATCCGCAAACGGGTTTGCCGCAGCTCCGATAAAAATTTGCGGGGGATGGCCTATTTCGGTCCCACTCAGAAATTTTCCTTCATCGCGCATCTTTTTTACCATGCCGATAAGCTGCATCGAATCTATGTCGAAAACGCCTTTCGCCTGCGGATGGTCGCCGAATTTCTGATGATCACCTGAAAGGCAGAGCATGTTTCGTATTCCGTGCGCATACGCGCCTATGATATCGCTCTGCATCGCAAGGCGGTTGCGGTCCCGGCACACCATCTGGAAATTGGGCTCAAGACCTTCCTGAAGAATTATAATGGAAGCGGCCCAGCTCGCCATGCGCACAACAGCCGTCTGATTGTCTGTTATATTGACCGAGTCCACCATACCCTTCAGGTAGGATGCCTTTTTCCTGACTTCTTCGGCATCCGTTCCGCGGGGGGGACCAAGTTCGCCGGTAAACGCGAAATGACCTGCCGTCAAGATTTTTTCCAAGTTGCTGCTTGATTTCATTTTATATCCTGTAAATTTATTGTCCCATTCGGGTAGCTAAAACTCCGCCCAGAGGCGAAGTTTTAAGTTTATATTTTTGAATGTTTTTCACTCGAACCCTTGAACCCTTGAATCCCTAAACCCTTTGCTTCTAAACCTTCTCCGGCTTTTTATACCCGGGCTGTATCACGGTTCTCGGAATCTGGTTCTGCCAGTCGGAAGGAGGAGTAATCTCAAGGATACAATCAAGGCGGTTCTGCGCCTTGAGCCTTTCATATATCATGTACCAAGCGCACGGCTGGTTCTTGTCTATCTCGCAGCTCCCCTTGTTTGTTCCTCCGCACGGACCGTTATAAAGACCTTTGGCACACATGGTTACGGGGCATATACCACCCGTCAAGCCAAGAACACAACTGCTGCATGAACGGCACCTCTCCTCATACCACCCGACAGCCTGGTTGACGCCTATAAACGTTGTGTCGACTGCTGGCAGCACCGGTTTTGCAGGGAATCTCTCTGCAAGAAACTGAATTCCGGCTCCGCAGGCCATGGAAAGGAGCGCGTCATATTCGCCTACCATGGAATCGAGAGCTGCAAGATATTCCATGTCGCACTGTCTTTCGACCGTAATAGCTCCCATCTCGATTGGATTATCTTCAAGTTTTCGAGCCATATCAAGCTCGGCATTGAGCACCGCAACTTCCTTTTCACCGCCTGCAAGGCAAACAGCCACACAGGTTCCGCAACCCACATTGAGAACTTTTTTATAACCTTTAAGAAGGCTCTTTATCTC
>RPRI01000138.1 GCA_003818505.1 Desulfobacteraceae bacterium
AAATTTCTGCGCATGGCAGCCCTGGGAATGGATGAGGAAATAGCAAAATCAGATTGGCCCTGGATGTGCACCATGTGCCAGAGGTGTATCTATGTCTGCCCGATGAAAATAGACATTCCTCAGCTTGTTTACAATGCCCGCGGCTTAAGACCCAGGGACCAGCGCCCCAAAGGCATTCTGGGGTCGTGCAACATGGCGCTTCGAAACGAAAGCACCAGCGCCATGGGTACATCCCCGGACGATTTTGTTTTTGTGGTGCAGGATGTGCTGGAGGAAGTCCGGGAATCGCAGCCGGAATTCGCCGACATGGAAGCGCCCATTGACAAGGAAGGCGCTGAATTATTTTTGAACCAGAATTCCAGGGAGCCTGTGACGGAGCCCAATGAACTGGCGCCGCTGTGGAAAATTCTGCATCTGGCGGGTGCGGACTGGACATACGGAAGCCACGGTTGGGCCGGGGAAAACTACTGCATGTTCCTGGCGGACAATGATTCCTGGGAAAAAGTGACCCGGACAACAGTGAATCAGGCCAACAATCTGGGGTGCAGGATCTTTCTCAACACCGAGTGAGGGCATGTAACTTTCTCGGTCCGGGCCGGACTGAAAAAATTCAACCTCGAGCACAATTTTGAAGTCAAGAACATCTATGAATATTATGCAAAATGGATTCGCGAAGGAAAGCTTAAAGTCAATTCCGACTGGAACAAGGATTTGAAGATCAAGTTCACGGTTCAGGATCCATGCCAGATCGTTCGAAAGAGCTATGGAGACCCCATCGCGGAAGACCTTCGGTTTGTGGTCAAATCAGTTGTAGGCGAAGAGAACTTTGTCGACATGCAGCCCAACCGATCCAATAACTACTGCTGCGGCGGCGGCGGCGGATTCCTGCAGTCCGGATTCAAGGAGCAGCGCCTGGAGTATGGCAGACTGAAAGATCAGCAGATCAAGGCGACCGGCGCGGATTACTGTATTGCCGGGTGCCACAACTGTCACGCCCAGATTCATGATCTGAGCGAGCATTACGGCGGACACTACCCTGTCGTCCACCTCTGGACCCTCATCTGCCTTTCTCTGGGAATACTCGGGCCGAACGAGCGGGAATACCTGGGAGATGATCTGAAAGAAGTGAATGTATTCCATCCGGAGACGGCAGAATAACACAAAGGAAAAAATCATGACCATTCAAAAACGGTTACAAAGCAAGGAATTTGTCGTTCTGGCGGAAATGAATACACCAAAGGGTGTGGACATTTCCCGGTTTGTGACAGATGCCAGGCGCATCAAGGGCCGGATTGACGGTATAGTTGTTCCGGATATGGACAACGGCGTCATGCGAATGAGCGCACTGGCCGGTGGCGTTCTGGTGCAGCAGCAGGGACTCGAGGCGGTCATCCATGTATATGGACGGGACCGGAACCGGATGGCCCTTCAGGGAGATTTGCTGGCAGCTCATGTTCTGGGTATCCAGAATCTGATCGTGGTCCATGGAGACGACATGGCAAACAGCGACCACCGGATGGCGGTTTCGGTTGATGATCTGGATGAGCTGGGTTTGCTGGCCGCTATCAGGTCTCTTCGGGACGGAAAGGATCTGGCTGGTTTTGATCTGGACGGACAGCCCGAATTTAATGTCGGGTGCCGGCTTGCCCCGTTTGCGGACGAAGCGGCTATGAACAGCGAACTGGATCTGGCAAAGGAAAAGATAGCCGCGGGCGCAAGTTTTATCGTGACGCCCCCGGTCTTTGACATTAACCGGTTTCAGAATTTCATGCAGAAAGCTTCAATCCTGGGTGTGCCGGTGATTCCCATGGTCTTTTTGATCAAATCGGTGGCGGTTGCCCGTTATATTGCGACCAACGAACCAGGCGCGCACATTTCCGAAGAGCTCATCCGGCGAATTCGAAAATCACAGGACCGCGAAATGGAAGGGGTCAAAATCGCCGGAGAGACCATCTCTCAGCTTCGAAAAACGGCGCAGGGCGTTCTGATTCAGGCCATGGGATGGGAGCACCGCCTTTCAGCTATTCTGGATGCGGCCGGTATTTGACGTGCAACCTTCAAAAAGAAAAAGAGAGATATGAAAACAGCAGACCCAATTCAAACCAGTGACAGGGTCTTAGTTATCGGCGGCGGGGTCGGGGGCATTCGTACGGCCCTGGATCTGGCTGAAGCCCGGAAAAACGTCATTCTCATAGATAAGGCCAACGCCATCGGCGGATTGATGACGCTTCTGGACCGGACATTTCCGACCAATAACTGCGACCTCTGCACACTCTCTCCGACTCTGTCGGAAAGCAGCCGAAATCAGTATATTCAGTTGATGCCCCTGACGCAAATCGTCCGTCTGGACGGTGAGCCCGGGAATTTTACCGCAACACTCATCACTTCACCCCGCCATATCGACATGGATCGGTGCACGGCCTGCGGCCAGTGCCGAAAGCAGTTTCCGGAGTGTGTGGATTTCAGTCCGGGTCTGGATCATCGTGCGCCGACCTGTATGCGCTATCCCCAGGCCACCCCCCAGGCATTTTTCATTGATATGAGCCGCTGTGCCGATCCCCGGGCATTGGTTGCGTGCTGCCCGGCCGGCGCCATTCTTGCCGATGACCCTGCGCGGGAAGTAAAGCTGCGTGTAGCGTCGGTAGTGCTCGCGCAGGGCGCAGCCATTTTTGACCCGGCAGGCCTTGACAGTTTCAGTTATGGCCGGGATCCGGATGTACTGACCAGCCTTGAATACGAGCGGATCCTGTCGGCTTCCGGGCCAACCCAAGGCAGGCTGGTCTGTCCTTCAGACGGCCGCATTCCGGCAAAAATCGCCTGGATTCAGTGCGTAGGGTCCAGGGGGCTCCAAAAAGGCGCGGTGTCCTACTGTTCAGGCATTTGCTGCATGTTCGCGCTCAAAGAGGCTGTGGTGACCAAGGAGCGTTTTCAGGACAGCATTGATACCGCGGTATTTTATATGGACATGAGAACATTCGGCAAGGATTATGAACGCTATTATGACCGCAGCCGCACAGTATCCGGTGTGCGGTTTGTCCGAAGCCGGCCTCACAGCGTGTTCAGGACCCCCGGGCGGAATCAGTTAAGCGTCACGTTTGCGGACGAAGAGACCAGCGCGCTGAAAGAGGAGTTGTTTGATCTCGTGGTGCTGTCTACCGGTTTTCGGGTTACGGATGACCTCCGCCTGACAGCCGAATGCCTGGGCATTGAGCTGAATTCTCATGGGTTTGCGCAGACCGGAGGTTTTGATCCGGTCGCCACATCCCGAAGCGGCGTTTATGTCTGCGGGATGTTTGAAGGCCCCAAGGATATTCCGGAAACCATGATTCAGGCCAGCGCAGCAGCATGCCGGGCTTCGGCCCATGTTCCGGCATCGGCATTGGTATCCGGGAGCGATGGTGAGTTTATTCCCGAACGGGATGTGACCGAAGAGGCGCCCCGGGTCGGTGTGTTTATCTGCGATTGCGGGGAGAACATCGGAGGCGTGATCGATATTCCGGAACTGGCGGCATTTGCTGCAAAACTGCCGGGAGTAATCATTGCCGAAGGCGTGGGACATGGATGCAGCCGTGAATCGATGAAGCATATCGAGGAGGCGATTGTCGGCCATAAACTCAATCGGGTGGTGATAGGCGGATGTTCGCCCCGAACACATGAAACACGGTTTCAGGATCTGCTTCGCCGCAGCGGGCTGAATAGATATCTGGTGGAAATCGCCAACCTGCGGGATCAGGATACGTGGGTTCATCCGGATCATCCGAAAGAAGCCACGGCCAAGGCTAGGCAGCTGATCTGGGCATCGGTACAGTCGGTGAAAAAGGCAAGATCCCTTGCGGATAACCAGTTGCCCATCAACCGGGATATTCTGGTTGTCGGAGGCGGTGTGGCCGGCATGAGCGCATCGCTGCGGCTGGCCGATCAGGGATTCAAGGTTTTTCTGGCCGAGCGGCATTCGATACTGGGCGGTGTGGCCAATCTGGTCCGCAGGACCCTGGAAGGCGAAGATGTTCAATTATTTATTCAGGCCCTGATTAAAAAAACCCTGTCTCATCCCAATATACAGGTGATACCCAACGCCTTTATCGTGGATCACAGCGGCATGCCAGGCATGTTCAAAACCGGCATGCAGGTCGGACCCCAGATGTTCTACCGGCAGATTACCCATGGCGTCACAATTATGGCGACAGGTGCGCTTCCCAACCGACCGGACGGATATTTGCTCGGCCGGCATGCGGCAGTGATGACCCAATTGGACGCGGATGCGCTGCTGGAGGATGCTGCGGCTCAAGTCTCCGGCTGGAATAACGTGGTCATGATCCAGTGCGTGGGTTCCCGGCAGCCGGATAATCCCAACTGCTCCCGGATCTGCTGCCAGGCCGCCGTCAAGAACGCCCTCAGGATTCTGGATATCCATCCGGAAGCCCGCATTTTCATTCTGTACCGGGATATGCGGACATATGGATTCCAGGAAGATTATTATCAGGCAGCGCGCAAACGAGGCGTCATCTTTGTCCGGTATGAATCGGCCAATTCCCCCGAAGTCAGGGAAGCGGGAAACCAGGTGCAGGTCGCCTTTACCGATCCCATACTGGGCCGCCGCATGGAGGTGACTGCTGATGCATTGCTGCTGAGCACCGGTTTTGTCAGTGATGATGAATCCGGTGAAGATCTGGCGGCCATTTTTAAAATCCCCCGGACCCCGGACGGGTATTTTCTTGAAGACCATATAAAGCTGCGGCCCGTGGATTTTTCCAAGCCCGGGTTTTTCATGGCAGGAACCGCGCATTCTCCCCGGTCCATCAGGGAAAGCATTGCTCAGGCCGAGGCTTCGGCTGCCAGAGCCCAGACCCTTCTCAGCCGCGACAGCATCAACCTCGGGGCTGCCATTGCCCGGGTCGATTCAAAAAAATGCGCGGCCTGTCTGGTTTGTGTCCGGGCTTGTCCTTTTGGCGTTCCGTTTATCAATGCGGACGGCTATTCGGAAATTGATCCGTCCAAATGCCATGGCTGCGGCGTGTGCGCCTCCGAGTGCCCGGCCAAGGCCATACAATTGATGCAGTTTGAAGATGACCAGATTCTGGCCAAGCTGAACGGAATGCTGGAAAGGATGGTGGCATAATGGAAGAATTCGAACCGGTCATTGTTGCATTTTGCTGTCATTTCTGCGCCTATACCGCCGCAGATATGGCAGGAAGCCTGAGGCTCTGTTATCCGGCCAATGTTAAAATCGTCCGTGTTCCCTGTTCCGGGAAAGTGGATACGATTCATATACTGAAAGCGTTTGAAGGCGGCGCCGATGGTGTCTATGTGGCCGGATGCCTGGAAGGAGATTGTCATTTTAAAAACGGCAATGTCCGGGCCGCCAAACGGGTGACCTATACCCGGAAATTGCTCGACGATATCGGCATCGGCGGTCAAAGGCTGGAAATGGTCAATCTGTCAGCCGGCATGGGAGAGCGTTTTGCGGAAATCGCCCGGCAAATCACTGAAAAAATCCGGAAACTGGGGCCCAACCCAATCCGAAATTTGACCCGGCCGTTGTCCGAAGCCGCGGTCCAGATATCAAAGGAGCAACCATCACAATGATTACAGCGGAACGAAAGCCCTTGGAAGAAATCATTGAATATATCCGGCCGTTTCAGAAAATTCTGCTGGTCGGGTGCAATGAGTGCGTGACAGTCTGCGCTGCAGGCGGCCGCAAGGAAGTCGGCATCCTTTCCTCATTGCTGCAGATGTCATTTCTTAAGCAGGGAAAAAATTTACAGATTCGGGAACATACCCTGGAACGCCAGTGCGATCCGGAATATATTGAGGAGCTGACAAACCTGATAGACGGTGTGGATGCCATCCTGTCCATGGCCTGCGGGTGCGGGGTTCAGGAAATCAGCCGCAGATTCAGGGATAAACCGGTGTTTCCCGCGGTCAACACCAAATTCATGGGCGCGTCGGAACGGCAGGGAGTGTGGGCCGAGCGGTGCCAGGGATGCGGTGACTGTTTGCTGGGCATTACCGGCGGAATCTGTCCTATTTCACGGTGTTCCAAACAGTTGATGAACGGTCCCTGCGGCGGTTCAACGAAAGGAAAATGTGAAATCAACCCGGACGTAGACTGCGCCTGGCAGTTGATCTGGGATCGGCTTAAAGCCCTGGGATTGGAAGACCGGTATGAGCGGATCATTCCGGCCAAGGATTGGAGACCTGGACGGGGCGCCGGCCCCCGCAAAATCATTAGAGAGGATTTGGCAGAATGAAAACCGAAAGCGTGCTCGAAAAAATGTTGATATCCGGAAATTTGGCAGTAACATCGGAATGCGGCCCCCCACGGGGCGCCGTGCCGGAAAAAGTCCGCCAGAAAGCAGAACTGTTGCGGGGGTATGTGGATGCGGTCAATGTCACGGATAACCAGACCGCCATGGTGCGCATGTCCAGTTTCGCAGCCGCGGTTATTCTGCGGCAGCTGGGTATTCACCCTATTCTGCAGATGGTTACCCGGGACCGGAACCGCCTGGCAATGCAGTCCGACATCATCGGGGCGTACTCCCATGACATAAATACCATGATGTGTCTTTCCGGTGATCATCCGCAGTTTGGTGATCATCCCATGGCCGCCAGCGTCCATGACATCGACTCCATACAGTTTGTCCAGATGGTGAAAAAAATGCGGGATGAGGGAAAATTTCAGGGCGGAGCGGATATCGAAAATGCGCCTAAAATGTTCATTGGCGCCGCAGCCAATCCCTTTGCCGATCCTTTCGAACTCCGGGTCGCCCGTCTGGCTAAAAAAATTGCTGCCGGCGCCGACTTTATTCAGACTCAGTGCATTTATAACCTGGACAAGTTTGAAAAATGGATGGAAGGAGTTCGTAACCGGGGCCTCCACGAAAAATGTTATATACTGGCCGGTGTCACGCCCATTAAAACCGTGGGCATGGCCCGGTACATGAAGAATAAGGTGCCTGGTATGGATGTTCCCCAGGCCGTAGTGGACCGCATGGCAGGCGTGCCCAAAGAGAAGCAGGCCGAGGAAGGCATTAAAATCTGTGTGGAAACCATTGAACGCCTCAAGCAGGTCAAGGGCGTTGCCGGATTTCATATTATGGCCATCGAATGGGAGCAGAAAGTAGCTGAGATCGTGAAACGGGCCGGGCTTTACCCCCGTCCGGATATCGGAATTTAAGGTAACTACTTGGGCACAAAGCGGCAAAGGCACAGAGGCACATAGAGAAATGGTTGACAGCGCATGGTATGGAGATAAGTATCTGGGAACTATCTTGATTGTCAACATACGTAGAAATGATAAGAAAACTATGCGCTTTTTACCCGAGTAGTTACGATTTAAGAAATTTAACAACATATCAATATTGAGGTACTCGTAAAAAGTCGAAATATGCTCACTTAATGAGCTTTTTGGGGATTTTTAAGTCACTTCGCTAAATCACAAGAACTCGGGCTAACGCCCTCAAACAGCTTGTGATTTTTAACGCTCAGTTCCTTAAAAATCTATTTCCCAAAAATCTCAAATCCGTTCGCATATGACTTTTTACGAGATCGTCAATATTAAGAAATAAAATATAATCTAAGGAGATAGACATGACTTACAAGCAACTTATTCTGGTAGTGGACGATGATCCGGATCTGGTAGAATCTGTGGCGATGAAGCTGGAGAGCGAGAATTTCCGGGTGGCAAAAGCATATGATGGTGTGGAAGCAATGGATCAGATCAAAACAGAACGACCGGCGCTGATCATTCTCGATGTCATGATGCCGCGTAAAACAGGTTATCAACTCTGCGATGAGCTGAAGAAATCCGAAGAAACCAAAAGCATAATTGTCCTTCTGCTTACTGCGGTGGCCGAAGCTGTCACATCCACCAACTATACACACTGGGAAGGCAAGAGCACGCTGGCCGATGACTATATCCCAAAACCAATTAATTTGGACAAGCTGATGGAAATCGTCAAGGATTATCTTTCTTAGGCAATGCAATCGACTCTCCACAAATTGCCTATAGGCGGTCTGAAGCTGAGTTCGGAGCTGGTCCAGATTCGATTGCTTCCGAACTCCGGTTTTTCCGTTAATGAGATGTTCCGCTGTCTGGCAGACCATAAGATCAACGTGACGATGGTATCTCTGGATGCCACGGACGGCGAGCTTACGGGCATCGGTTGTATTTTTGCCGAAGACCGTAAGCTCGCCGAGGATGCTCTTAAGCCCCTTGCCACCGCCATCGACATGATTTCGCCGGTTTGCGCGATGACCATTTTTCCGCATCAGGCGCGGTTGCTGCTCATCGGGAAAATACTGTCAGCCCTGGGTAAGGATGAATTGCCGGTTTATGGCATGGCTTCCTCACATTCGGCTCTGACCATTACCACCGATTACCGCCGGCTCGACGATGCGGTTTCCGCGGTTTGCCGCATAGTATCATTGCCGGAAAATCATGCGCCGTTTCGACCTGAATTCCGGATAAGGCAATTCTGATGGAAACATTTGCGGTTTACTGGGAACCCATTATCAAGACTTATGGTATTGCCGAACGTACCGGGCTGTGTTTAGTCACGCTGGATTTGCCATTTCACCGAATAAGCGACGCGGGGGACTGGCTTATCCGTTTCGCATCCCGGTTCGATGGTTCACTGGTAATGATTTTTTCAAGGCCGGCAACGCCGGCAGGACTTAAATTCCATCTGCTTCTGGATAAAAGCCCGGAAAAAATTGAGCCGGACAAAATTGCTGCGGCAGAGAAAAACTCCCAATCCGATCAATCCATGGAGATGAATCCTGCTGCTTTTGAGAGGGCTTTTCCGGTATTGCAGATTGACAATCCGGTGGAACTGGTTTATTTTCAGGGCCCGCATTACGGCGACCGTTACGGCATTGCCGGCGCTGCAATGAGGGCTTTGGCTGAAAAAAAAGTGCCGCTGCTTGCCGTTGTGTGCACCGGGGCGTCGGTATATCTGATCACCCCCACAGGAAAGGCACGCGAGGCCCGGAAGGCCCTCGGACAGGCGTTCAGTACACCCGAAACATGCAAGAGTGAATCCGAAACGTGAATACGAACCTGCCACAGGAAATTGACTGGCGGCTGCGGGTCTTTGACTCGCTCTCCTATCCCACCCTGATCATGGACCGCAAAGGAAATGTTGTCTCGGTCAATCAGAAACTGCTGGAAAAATATAATATTTCAAAGACACAGGTCGTTGGAAAATCCTGCCGGGAAATTTTTCAGGCTTTATTCGATGATCCTGAACTTCCCTGTACCAGAGACACCTGCCCCCTGGATAAAACGATTGCAGAGGGTGTGGGACATTCGGTTTTGAAACAGATTCAGCGGCAGGACGGAAGCACGTACTGGGAGGATCGGGTCTTTTCTCCCATCCTGGATGATGAGGGAAGAGTCGTTTATGTCGTGGAGTCGATTCGGGATGTCACCCGGACCAAGGCGCTGGAAAATATTATCAATGACATTCGGGAATTCCTTAATCGGGTCGTTCAGAGCTCAACCAGCGCGATAGTGGCTGCAGACCGGTCAGGGCGCATTCTGCTGATGAACCAGGCTGCCGAGGAATTGTTCGGCTACGACTTCAGGAATACCACGGGCATAAGCGTCACCGATCTGTATCCGCAGGGAGTTGCCCGGGAAATCATGAAAAAACTGCGGGATGATGATTTCGGAGGACGGGGAAAACTTCCTGTGACCCGGGTCAATATTCTGACGGCCCGGGGAGATGAGATTCCCGTGGAAATGACCGGCGCCATTATTTATGAAGGAGATAATACCGAAGCCGCGACCATGGGGATTTACAATGATATCCGGGAAAGGTTATCCGCCCGGAAAAAACTTCAGGATGCCCAGTCCCAATTGGATCAATCCGAAAAAATGGCGTCTCTGGGCAGGCTGGCGGCCGGTGTTGCGCATGAAATCAAT
The DNA here is from genome assembly GCA_003818505.1 of Desulfobacteraceae bacterium. Taxonomy (GTDB): domain Bacteria; phylum Desulfobacterota; class Desulfobacteria; order Desulfobacterales; family RPRI01; genus RPRI01. The sequence continues at coordinate 9,929 of RPRI01000138.1, forward strand.
AATCCCTTAACCGGCATCCTCATGTACGGCAACCTGATGAAGGAAAAAATGGAAGCTGGTCACCCATTTTTGCCCAGCATAACCTGCATTCTTGAGGACGCGGAACGATGCAGGGAGATCGTAAAAAACCTTTTGGCTTACAGCCGCCATTCCAGCACATCGCGGGAATGTTTCGCAATGAATGCCCTTGTGGAGGAAAGTCTTCGCCTTATTCGGGATCAAAGACTATTTATGAACATCACCGTTAAAAAAGAATTGTCCGATGAGTGGATGCTGGCGAAGGCGGACCGGAACAAAATGAGCCAGGTTGTAATCAATCTTGTCATGAACGCCATTGACGCCATGAATGAAGGCGGAAATCTGACACTGAAGACTTATCGCAATAACGATAGAAAAACGGCATGCCTGGAAGTATCGGATACCGGATGCGGCATTCCGGAAGAAAATCAATCCCGGATATTCGATCCGTTTTTTACGACCAAGGAACTAGGCAAGGGGACCGGCCTGGGGCTCAGCACAGCCTATGGCATTGTTAAAGATAACAAGGGCGACATAGTAATCAAGGAAACCGGTCCTGAGGGGACCACCTTTCTGATGGAGTTGCCGCTGGACACGGATTCAATGGAATGTATCGAGTCGATTGGATAGACAGCATAAAGCATAAGGATTGGAATGACAACTGAAGCGGTGATTCAAATAAATTATACACCCGGAATTCTGGTTGTGGATGACGAAGTCCGGATACGGGAAGCATGCCGGCTGGTTCTGGAAGATTGCGGGTACGAGGTTACCCTGGCCGATAACGGCGCAAAAGGACTTGAACTGATAAGAGAGCAGCATTTCGATATTATTCTGCTGGATCTGATGATGCCAGAGCTGTCCGGCTTTGATGTGCTGGCCCAAATCAAGGCCCAGCATCCGGATACTGTAGTGATTGTGATCACCGGATACGCGACGCTGGAGCATTCAGTTGATGCCATGAAAAAAGGAGCATTTGATTTTATTCCCAAACCCTTTACTCCTGAGCATCTCAGGGTCACCATCGCCAAAGCCATCGATTATACACGAACCCTGCGGGATATCACGGATACCCGTTCCCGGCTTCGGACCCTGGTGAACCGGATTTCGGATGGCGTTATGTGCACCAATCATGAGCATCGGGTTGTGCTGGCCAACCCCGCATTTTTAAGGATGATTGGTTGCGGGGCTGAATCGGTGATCGGAAGCTGTATAAATGATTTTATGAACATATTCCGGATTCGGGAGATGATTAATGATGCGCTTGTTCTGAACGATTCCTGTGCTGATGAATTGACCGAAGAAATCCCGGTTAAGGGCTATGGCCAGTCCGAAGAGTTGATCCTGAATGTCCGATGTGCCCCGTTCCGGGATCGCAGCGGCAGAAATATTGGTGTTATTACCGTACTGCATGACATCACAGCGCTCAAAAAAATTGACCGGATGAAATCGGAATTCGTGTCCATGGTGAGCCATGAGATTCGAAATCCCATGAACTCGGTTCTGATGCAGATACATGTTCTCCTGGCCGGGCTGGCCGGGGATCTGACGGAACAGCAGCGGGAGATTCTGACCAGGGCGCATCTGAAAATTGAAAACCTTTCCCGAATGACGACCGAGCTGCTTGATCTGGCACGGATCGAGTCCGGCCTGATAACTCTTGAGCGGGAGTCAGTGTCGATGTCGGATCTGATCAGGGATCAGGCCGCATTTCAGCTTCCCATGGCCGCATCCGCATCCGTCGAGATGGTTATTGATGTTCCGGAAACGCTGCCGCCCGTGCTGGCGAACCGCCGGAACATGGAAGAAGTTCTCTCCAACCTGATTACCAATGCGATTAAGTACAGCCCGGGCGGCGGGCTGGTCACTGTATCAGCAACCGTTGTCAACGATTATCTGTGTATCCGGGTAAAGGATACCGGCATGGGGATCAGCGATGAAGATCAGTCCCGGATTTTTCATCGGTTTTACAGGGTAAAAGACGAAAAAACCCGTTATATCAACGGCACCGGCCTGGGCCTGTCTATCGTAAAAAGCATCATAGAATCCCATCAGGGGCAAATCAAACTCGAAAGTAAAAAAGGAGCAGGCAGCACATTTTCGGTTTTTCTTCCGATTCTGAATGGCTGATCGCTCTTAGTCAACGGCTGCATATGCACAAAAGCCCAACCTGCTTGAACGCTTTCCAATCGGTACATTATTCCGGCAATCACTGTAATCGCATGGCTATGTTTTTGGCGATTGACATTCAATCGAGCTGAAACGAGCTTCCCGGTTTACGGAGACGGTCCAGCCTGTTCTTGGCGCGATTGCACCCCGCGGATTATGTGTTACAGGAAGATAATTATCAACAGGATGCAACAATATGAAGTTCTTTTGTATTGACATTTTAGCTTCTTCCTGCAAAAAAGCATAAAACATTTGCCATGCTTTTTTTGTTACCGCCATCCTGAAGGGATAGCAATGTTACAATCTTAATCGCAAGATTTCGTTTGACGGGGAGAGACCGTTCATGGACATGAAGCGTGATTATTATGAAGATGTTCAGCTGTTTACCTCAGGTGTTGTCTTTTTCTGGTTTATTGCCCTGCTCGCTCTCCTTGCCGCATACCCGTTTATCGTGAAAAATTATTACATATATGTAGCCAACTATATAGCCATCAATATAATAGTGGTTATAGGTCTTAATATTCTTGTAGGCTACACAGGCCAGATATCTCTGGGACACGCAGGTTTTTTTGCCATAGGCGCCTACGGAACTCTTATCCTGATGACGAAGTTTCATTTTCCTTTTCTTCTTGCGCTTCCCGTATCTGGACTGATTGCCGCGGTTTTCGGATTTCTCCTCGGACTTCCAGCTCTACGCCTTGAAGGTCCCTATCTTTCAATAGCGACGCTCGGTTTCGGCATTACGATTACCCGTGTAATCGGGAAAATCGAATTTTTTGGCGGAAGGCAGGGGATTCATGCTCCTGAACTTATTATAGGCCCCTGGCATCTCAATACAGACCGTGATTTTTACTACCTTCTCATGGTTATTATGGTTCTTATGACAGTCGGTGCCCGCAATCTGATAAAGACCCGTGTAGGGCGGGCATTTGTTGCGATAAGGGATGCCGATATTGCGGCAGAGACGATGGGCGTCAATCTTGTATTTTACAAGACCCTGGCTTTTGCCATAAGTGCATTTTACACCGGCATTGCCGGGGGATTGTTTGCCTTTGTTCTGCGATTTATCGAGCCTGAACTCTTTTCGCTGTTTATGTCCATAATGTTTCTCGCCATGGTTGTTGTAGGAGGGCTTGGATCAATAATGGGTTCCATCACAGGAGCCTGCCTTCTCGGCTGGCTTGATCTGCAGTTAAGGAATATTCTCAGTCTGCCATATATTGGATCATGGCTTGAGAGCCTTTCCAAAAGCTATTTTTCATTAACAGGTGTTTCCAATATCCAGTTCATTATCTTCGGACTGATAATGTTGCTTATAATGCTCTTTGAACCTCTGGGAATATTCGGATTCTGGATCAGGACCAAGAAGTACTGGAAAACCTGGCCGTTTTAATAAAAAGGTATAGTTATGCTTGATTTTCTTCAGATGGTTGTCAGCGGAATTGCGGTAGGAAGCTCCTATGCCCTGATGGGACTTGCGATGGTAATTATATACAAAACTTCGGAAGTGCCGAATTTTGCCCAGGGCGAGATGGCTCTCATATCTGTTTTTTTTGCATTTATGCTGCTTGACCATTACGGTGTTCCGA
>RPRI01000139.1 GCA_003818505.1 Desulfobacteraceae bacterium
ATTATGGATTCGCTGTCGCTGGCTCTCCGGCCGCTGTCTGGGCGTTATTCAGCTTGTATGGCATCTTCATGGGGCTGACGGAAGGTGTGCAGAAGGCATTCCTGACAACCATCATCCCTCCCGATTTTAAGGCGACGGCATTCGGCGTTTACAATACAGCTATCGGCCTGGCTCTGTTTCCGGCAAGTCTCATCGGTGGCTGGTTGTGGGATAGAGTTTCACCGGCTGCTACCTTCTACTTTGGTTCGGCAATGGCAGCTGTTTCTACCTTATTGTTTATCGTCTTCATCGCCGTGATAGGCAGGATGACTCCTGATCAAGGCAACCGGTAATGGCGACCCTTTTTGCCGTAAAACGCCCTTACCCATCCCGAACGGGAAATCGTGCAGCGGACAGAATACATACTTCGGCAAGTCTTTTATATGGGAAGCATCAGACATACAGCGTGTCAGTTTCATGGCCCTATAGCTATGATTAATATATTATTTTGAGGAGGACTCTATGGAAAGCGCTTTCACAACAGCAGCAATCTGGCTCGCACTCGCCGTTTTATCCACAATTCTTGCAAGTCACCTGCGCATATCTATGGCCCTTGTTGAAATCTGTGTCGGCGTTGTTGCCGCCGCAATCATCGGGCGATTCTTCGGTCCCGATGCGCTCGGCTCAAATCTCGAATGGCTGAAATTCATAGCAGCATCAGGAGCCGTTCTCCTGACCTTCCTTGCGGGTGCCGAGCTGGAACCGTCGGTCATGCGGACAAAGATCAAAGAAGTAACAGTTGTCGGCCTTATTGGTTTTTTTGCGCCCTTTCTCGGCTGTGCCGCACTGGCAAAATACCTGCTTGGCTGGAGCACACAGCAGAGCCTTCTCGCCGGAGTGGCTCTCTCGACAACCTCAATGGCAGTGGTTTACACCGTAATGCTCGAATCCGGATTCAACAAGACCGAATTCGGCAAAGGAATACTCGGATCATGTTTTATCAATGACTTAGGGACTGTAATTATGCTCGGCCTTCTTTTCGCGCCTTTTAATTACAGAACGTTTGTCTTCATAGGAGTATGCACGGCCTCTTTCTTTGCGCTCCCGTTTATCACTGCACGAATCACTGACCTTTACGCGCACAAAACTGCCGCAATAAGAACAAAGTGGATACTTTTTGTCCTTTTCGGACTCGGGGCACTTGCTTTGTGGTCCGGAAGCGAAGCCGTTCTCCCCGCATACATAGCCGGTATGATACTTGCGGGCTCGGCTGCAAAGGATGCCTTCTTTATAAGACGCATCCGAACCCTGACAATAGGATTTCTGACGCCCTTTTATTTTCTGCGCGCCGGCTCTCTGGTCTCTCTTTCCGCGCTTGTCTCCGCTCCGTTCATACTTATTGCCCTTCTTGCAGGAAAGGTTGTTTCCAAGATATTCGGCCTCTATCCTGTAATAGGCATGTTCCGGAAAGAGAAAAATGAAAAATGGTATTATACCCTCCTGATGTCGACCGGCCTTACATTCGGGACCATTTCGGCCCTCTACGGATATTCTCACGGAATCGTGAGCCGGGAACAATACTCATTTCTTGTGACGGCGGTTATCGCAAGCGCCGTAATTCCGACGATGATAGCAAACTTCGCTTTCATGCCGAAGCATCTTCTCGGCAAAACTGAGGAGACGGATAAAGTTCTGCGTGCTGATTATGCGCCTGTCTGCACGGATAATAACGGAGCAAGCGGCTTGAATGAAGAATAATGCTGATGGAGTTGATTAACCGGCTTACTTTATATTTTGTAATAATATATGTAATCAGTATAAAAATAGATGCGGCGGCAAGATCCTTTTGGCCGGGGATTGAAGCCTCTGTTTTAAGCTGAACAGTCTCAGCAGAAGAATCGCCGGCCTCAGGTATATCTTTGTAATAATAGTTGCCATCCTTGTCTTTCAAGCGGTAGATTTTAGCAAAAGCAGCATCTGAGACAAAAATTACGATAAAAGCACAAATCATTATTCGGATTGTTTTCATAACCCGCCTCCTCCGCTCTTTAAATAGATTACATACTACAATTTACGATGCGTAACTGCCGGAATCAATAATTTATCGTAAGGATACGGTATGCTTCTCCTTGAATCCGTCTGAATAATGCTTAATATCTCTGAAAAGGGAACAGAAATATACGTTTACATACGGAAAACAGCGTTAAATACATATGGATCATCTCCATATTATAGTTGGTGATCCTGTAGGATTCGAGGGTTCAAGGGTTCAAGGGGTCAAGTGAAAAAGGAATTGAGCGCCATAAAGTAATGCATGGATGCGGACAGATGCTTAAGAATTGCAAGGAATTAAAAGTTTGGCAAAAATCCTATCAGTTATGTTTGGTGATTTATAAGTAAACTACCACCCGCATGGCGAGTGGCTTTGAATTGCAATTATAGGCCGTGGTTCAAAGTGTGCCTTCGAGCACGTTTGTTTAAGTTTTAACCCTATGCAAAGCATAGGGTTTGCTTAAAACAATCAATGATTGCTTTACCCAAAAATGAGGGATTCGGGTTAAATTCCAAATTATCTGATAAAATCATTATAGAACAAACACTTGAACCCTTGACCCCTCGAATCCTGGAACCCTTTCTCCCAACTAATTGGGAGGAGAATCATATATATTTTATTCGGCATAAGGAGTTAAACGCAATGAAGACTATTTATTTAGCCGTATCGGCTTTTTTTATAATATCAGGATATTTGTTTCTTAACGGCAATGAAAGCAAGGCGGGCAGAGACATGACAAAACAAAACAACAATTTTAAGACAGCAACTTTTGCAGGAGGCTGTTTCTGGTGCACTGAATCTGATTTTGAAAAGGTGAAGGGAGTAAAGGAAGTTGTATCAGGTTACACGGGAGGTAAAAAAGAAAATCCGGCTTACAAGGAAGTTTCAGCCGGAACGACAGGTCATCTTGAAGCGATACAGGTCATCTATGACCCTGCTCAGGTTACATATAAAGAACTACTTCGGGTATTCTGGCGTCACATCGATCCTACTGATTCGGGCGGCCAGTTTGTTGACAGAGGCTCTCAGTACAGGACCGCCATTTTTCATCACGATGAGGAACAGAAAAAGCTTGCTGAGGAGTCAAAAGCGGAGCTTGCGAAATCAGGCCGCTTCAAAAAACCAATTGTAACGGAGATTATTCCTTTTAGCAGATTTTACAGCGCTGAAGATTATCACCAGGGCTACTATAAGAAAAATTCTTCTCACTATAATTCTTACAGATCACACTCGGGGCGGGATCAGTTTGCAGATAAAATCTGGGGCGATTACAAGGGAGTCTCCTGCCCTTTGCCGCCGGCAAAAAACGTAAAACCTGCTCCGGAAGAACTGCAAACCAGGCTGACACCGCTTCAATACAGGGTAACCCGTGAAGAAGGCACTGAACCGCCTTTTAATAATGAATACTGGGATAACAAAAGGCACGGCCTTTATGTTGATATTGTTTCCGGAGAGCCCCTGTTCAGTTCGCTTGACAAGTATGACTCGGGAACTGGTTGGCCAAGTTTCACAAAACCAATTGCTCCGGAAAACATTGTTGAAAAAATAGACAAGGGCCTCTTTATGACCCGTACCGAGGTGAGAAGTAAAAACGGAGATTCGCATCTGGGACACCTGTTCCCGGATGGCCCGAAACCAACAGGCATGAGGTACTGTATCAATTCGGCATCCCTGAGGTTTATACCGAAGGAGGCTCTCGAAAAGGAGGGATACGGCCGGTATATCGACCTGTTCAAAGGGGTAAAATAAGGGTTTACCTGGTTATTCCACTACCCAGACGGTACAGTTGCGGGCGGTTCTTACAATCTTGCCGGAGATGCTCCCGAAGAGGAACTCCTCCTTGCGCGAAAGGCCTTTTCTTCCAACAACCAGAGTGCCGTATTCAAGGCTGTTTCTCTCCGCCAGGATACATTCAGCCATGGATGGACAGTAGCGCAGTGTCTTGCGGGTTGAAACATCTTCATTGGCAAAGCCTGCATTGACAAGCAGCAGGCTGTATTCTTCAAACATCCGGTCGGTTTTACGCCCGTAATCCTGATACCATTTCTCTTTTTCATTTTCGGCAGGGAAAAAGTCTTCCTCCGGCTCGCGTATGACATGAAGGACTGTGACCTTAAATCCTTTAACTCCTCCCAGAATGTTTGCAACATACTGCACGGCTCTCTTCGAGTTATCGGACTCATCCACAGCGATCAGTATGTTTCTGTTGACGTCATGTTTCATTTCGAATTCCTCCCTGCCCGCCGGCAAAACCGGATCTGAATTCATTAAGGTCATCAAGCAACTGTACCGTGTTGTCGTAAAATATGTTAGCGCCCCTCGAGAAATGCATCAGTATCCGGTTGAGGCTGTCAGGAATATACGGATATATTTTTTTGAGATTGGCTACCCTGTTGTTGAATACAATATTCATATCTTCATCTCTCAATTCCGAGGCGGCCGGGTTGTTTGCCTTTTTAATGTCGGCGATCAGGACATCTCCCATTCCGGCCAGGTACATAAAGACGTTTCCCAGCCCGAACAGGTCATAACCGTACATATTTTCCCTGTGACGGAAATTGTAATCAAAATCAATCCAGCGGCACCGACCCGTTTCCCTGTCCGCAATAATGTGATCCCTGCGGACATCCCCGTGCTTTTCTCCGTGCTCATGCAGAAAACGAATAGCTTCAACGCATTCCATAAAACCGTCCAGAATCCCCGGGAAGTGCCTGTAAAAATAAGTTTCATGATTTATCCCGGATGAAATATCTCTGACTTGATCGGCAAGTGTATTGCCGTAAATTAAATCGATTATCCGTACTATGTTGCCCTTATCATCCGGAACCGAAAAGCCGTGCATGAAATTAGCATGATTTCCGACCAGATCCAGGATACGCGCCTCTTTGCGCGGGCTCCTGAAGCATTCGAACTCAATGCCGCCGACGCGGGCCAAAAATTTCTCGTAAAAGACCAGTTTGATTATTTTTGTTTTCCCTGTCTTAAGGTCTATTGCGCGCTTTACCCAGAACTTAACCTCATCATCAAGACCGAAACGGCCCTCTTTGGTGTTATGGCGAACCAGATATGGCATATTGTTTAAGATGACGATATCTCCGTATTCGATACGGTAAAAATCACTTGTATCAGTGAAGATATTAAACCGGTGGCCGGATCTTTGAGAAGCCAGCCAGGGAAGGGCAAGCTGATGAAGCGATTCCTGGGAAAAATCCTCACGCATGCGCGCATTCCTTCAATTCAGCCGGAACAGCGTTTCCAGTGCCATAACACAATTAAGAGTCTGATTATCAGCCTTTTTTACACTTTTTTGAACCCGACCGGGTTTATGAATAACTCACCTTTATTCTTATTCTTCAGAAAGGCTTTCTTAAGTTTATTCCGGTCTATAATATTTTTGTCCACCATATCCGTGTTCAGCGTTTTTATCTCAAGCTCGCCTTTTACAAACTGATACGAAATCACATGATACTTTCTATCCGCAGTTTTAATGCCGCCTTTCGAATCTCCTATAAGCCGGATCTGGACACATGAAATTTCTCCGATTCTTATCGGATAGCCCCTGAAATAAAACCCTTCGTCTCCTGTCGGGTAATGGATAAGATATTCGGTATCCGTGTACTTCAGAACCATCATTTTTTCTTTGGAGCCTGAATCACCGGTTTTTTCCGGAATGGCTTCCCACAGCCCGAGTACAGCTTTATCGACAGGAATTACGTGCTCGTCTGTAAGAGAAGTTTCATACTCACATCCCGCTATCAGGAAGATAAGAGCGATTATAAAAATAATTTTAAGTTTCATCTGTTTTCTTCCTTTCTCCCTCCCCTTAAAGAACAAGAGGGCCTTTCCCCCCACGCAGTCTGGCCCAGTTGATGGATCGAAGCACCGGCTGCCGTGATACGATCCACCTCTCAAGCCTGTATTTGCCTGGAAAGTTTAAAAGCATCATACCGGCGACGATCGTCAGTATGCCCTGACCGGGCAGCACCAGCATCACGATCCCAACCGCAACCAGGATGTATCCGAGCAGGTTCTTTGCCAGCACCAGAATCCATCTTACTGCCACATTCCGGTCAACCCACATCCCCCCGGTACGCTTTCCATGCGCAAAATAGTCGGAAGGGATTTTAATCACCAGCAGAGGCACAACTACCAGGGTTGAAACAAATGTAACTACAGATATCACAGCCATCGACCATAGAATCATTTCGTGGCTTTGAATCCACTGGACCATATATTTCACCTCACAACCTGTTCGTGCTTCGAATATCGTACTTCGAATATCGAATATCGAATATCGGAAATCGGACTCCTACATTCTATATTCGACCTTCGCCTCACGCCTTACTGCTTTCGTCTTTCCTGGCCCCTGACAGCTGATCCCCGATCCCTGACCTTCGATATTGAAGCTCCCCGCCGCAAGCGGCGGGGAATGCGCTCGAGTTTCGGTTCAATGTCCGATATCCGATATTCGGCCCCTATTTATCAAGCGCTTCGCGCACCTTGAATGCCATATCATTCATGATGAACGGCTTCTGGAGAAAGTTGACACCTTCATCGAGGATGCCGCGATGGGCTATAACATTGGCTGTATAGCCGGACATGAAAAGGCATTTCGTATCCGGACGAAGCGCATTCAACCGCTTTTGAAGATCACGACCGCTCATCTCAGGCATGACAACATCTGTCATAAGCAAATGGATCTCACCGGTGTATTTTACGGCCAGTTGAACCGCTTCATTCGGACTGCCGGCGCTGAGAACCTCGTAACCCAATTCTTTCAGCATCATTTCAGCCATTTTCAGGAGTATCTCATCATCCTCAACCAGCAATACAGTTTCAGTGCCGGTCAAATGCTCAGCCTCCGGGCGTGGTTCGTCTATCGCCAGATCTTCATCACCGCACCGGGGCACATAGATTTTGAAAGTTGTGCCCTTTCCGGGCTCGCTGTAGACATTGATAAAACCGTTGTTTTGCTTCACGATGCCGTACACCGTGGCAAGCCCCATCCCGGTACCCTTTCCAACCTCCTTGGTGGTGAAAAAGGGCTCAAAGATCTGCTCACAGGTCTCCTTGTCCATGCCGCAGCCGTTGTCGCTGACCGCAAGCATGGCATAATGCCCGGGGACAGAACCCTCGTGCTGAATGCAATATGCCTCATCAAACTCCGCATTGCCGGTCTCAATTGTAATTTTACCGACGCCTGAGATTGAATCACGGGCATTAACCGCAAGATTGGCCATGAGCTGGTCGACCTGGGCGGGATCCATTTTCACCGGCCACAGTTTAGCGGCAGGTATCCAGATCAGGTCGATATTCTCACCTATCAGCTTCCGAAGCATATTGAGCATGCCGGTGACAGCATCATTCAGGTTCAGCTCTTTCGGGGCAATGGTCTGCTTACGCGCAAAAGCAAGGAGCTGCCGCACTATATCAGCTGAACGTCGTGCCGCGTTCATTATTTCCCGGATGGTGGCATTGAGCTGGTCGGATGGGTCTATCTTCATAAGAGCCATCTGGGAATAGCCGAGAATAATGTTCAGCATATTATTGAAATCATGCGCGATACCGCCGGCAAGCTGGCCGATGGCCTCCATTTTCTGCGCCTGCCTGTATTGCTCTTCGAGCTTTTTCTTCTCCGCCTCGGCCTTCCTGATTCCGGTGATATCGCGCAAATTAATAACACTTGCTTCTATCTTTCCCTCCTGATTCCGATAACATGATCCACTTATAATTACAGGAATCATTTTACCATCTCTCGTTAAACGGCTGGTTTCAATTCCGGAAAAATTTTCCCCGGCAATCATCCTGCCGATCATCATCCGGGTTTCCGGCCAGTTCTCATCAGGAACAAAATCATCCATTTTCTTCCCGATCCGTTCTTCCAGCGACCATCCGAAAAGACCCGCAAAAGCTGGATTAAGATAGATGACCTTCCCCTCAATATCATAAACAATCACCGGATCAGGATTTGCTTCCAGAACCAGCCGGTATTTCTTTTCACTCTCCCTCAGTGCGTTCTCCGCACTTTTGCGGTCGGTGATGTCTTCGATAATTCCCACACCTCCGAAAATAAGCCCGTCTCCGCCTATCATCGGTGCAAACAGAGCCCTCACCGGTGTAATCTTGTCAGCAGTTACGGAATGATATGCGTCTTCATACAATCCGGTCTCCCCGCCAAGCGCTTTCCGGACAGCAGAAACTATTTTTTTATCCGGCAGGTTGAGCATATTTAGGCCGACAAGCGCTTCCTGCGAAGAACCGATAATACGGACGAAATTCTCATTGCACGCAACAATAACGCCCTTTTCATCAAAGGATAAAAGGCCCAGAGGTGAATATTCGAAAATCAGACGGTATTTTTCCTCGCTCTTCCGCAGGGCTGTTTCCGATTGTTTTTTCTCTTCGATCTGTTCAAGCAGAACCTGATTGGTATTATATAATGTATTATGTGTATCTGTAAGCTGCCAGGTTGATGCCTCCAGCTTTTCGATCATCCCGTTTATTTCACTTCCCAGCATGGTCAGCTCATCTTCTCCGTCAACTCTTATGCGGGCTGCAAAATCAGCGTCAATACCGATCTTGTTAACATCCCGCCCTATACTTACAATTCTTGTAATAATCGATTTTTTCAGCAGCCATACAATCGCAAGCGCAAAAAGCAGGAATACCACCGAAGTAACAATCGCCAGATACCGCATGGTTCTCTGCGCCTGCAGATGAACGTGCCGGGGCATGCGTACACCCAGCACATAAGCGGGTTTGCCATACACATCAGGAATCTGAGTTCGGCCCTCAATTATGCCTGAGCTGACGTTCTCAACTTCAATCCCTGATGGCGCAGGCAGAGCTTCCTTTTTATCCCAAAGAGGTTTGAGAGAAAGCTCGGTCCTTGTCAATTTTGCCCACCTTCCGAGAACCTCTTCGTCAAGATCACGTCCTATTATCAGGGTCCCCATTATCGGTCCTGAATACTCACTTGTTATAATAGGGCGTGAAGCAAGAATGACTCCGCCGTTCTTAAGGGATAGAATACCTTTTTTATAGCTTTTGATGTTTTCATGGCGGGCAAGAAAACTCCCGGCACGGACATGTTCCGCGATCTCCGCTGAAAGAGGAACCTGTTTATCCTCCCTGCGATCATAACCCATTGAATATGCAACTTCTCCTTTTGTATTCAGTATTATAACCGCATTCAGCTTCAACTGGGCAAAAGTGGAATCGGTCATGTTCGATTTGATATACTTTTCATTTTTATTCTGAACAAAGGCATAGGTATCATCCCAGCCCGCATAATCGCCGGCAGTTGTTACAAGGGTTTCATATTCATAATCAATCATGTTCAGAACCCGCGAAACATGATTTTTAATGCTGTTCTCCTCAATAACATCAAAATCCTTCCACAGGGCCTTCGAGGCAACGAAAGACAAAACAGAGACCAGCCCTATGAAGGCTGCACAAACAATAAGGTATGTTTTTTTTGACAGGGTCATTCCGATTCCTTTTATTACTTTTTAGTCAACCCATTATCATCCTTAAAATATGAAAATTACGACGCTGCGGGAATCTGATTCCAGTCTGTAGTATAAGAAGGAGAGCGTTTTTTAAAGACCATATGCCATGACCTGGTTCCTGCAAGCCCTGTCGCCGCATAAGCAAGGGTGCCTGAACCCATTTTAAGATTGACAGCATCGAGGGTTTTCATAAGCTTCTCCGAGCGTCTCCTGTTTATGCAATCAAAAAGCCCCATCTGGATACGGGTATCAGGCAGCAAATCCCTGAACATAACCCCCGCTCTTTTATACATGCAGCCTTTTCTGTAAATTTCCTCAAGACCCTCTCCTGCATACCGGATAAGTTCACCGGTATCCATTGTTGTAACGGGAAGATCCACTGTTTTAATCCTGTAGTAAAAGTCCTCTTTTTTAAAACGGCTTGTATGGAGAAAAACTGAAAGTGTGCGGGTTGCCGCATTCTCTCTTCGCAGCTTTTCAGCGCCCATCGACACATAGGTTGCCATGGCTTCTTTCAGCTCCGAAAGGCTTTCTATTGGCTGCCTGAATGTTCTTGAAACCGTAATTCCCTTTTTAGGCTGAGGGCAGGTTTCAACCGAATAACAGGGAACCCCTTTCAGTTCCTGTATTATCCTTGCGCCATTGATTCCCATTTTGTGCTTGATCCGGTTTGTAAGGGCGCTGCCGGCATCCCTTAGCTGAAGGGCGTTTTTTACACCGTTTTTTTCAAGGTATCCGGAGTAGCTGCTTCCTATTCCCCAGATATCCGCAACATCCGTCATGGCAAGCGCCCTCTCTCTGGCGGATAAAACAGTAAGATCCAGGACTCCTTCTGTTTCCGGAATTTTTTTCGCCATTTTATTCGCGATTTTGGCAAGGGTTTTTGTTTCGGCTATGCCTATCGATACGGGAATGCCCGTCCACTGTTTTACATCTGAACGGATCCTGCGCATGTAATCGGTGAGATTTTCATGTCTAAATCCGGATAAATCAAGAAAGGCCTCATCAATGGAGTAGATTTCGATATCCTCCGCAAACCCGGAAAGGGTTTCCATGACCCGCTGCGACATGTCGCCGTAAAGCGCGTAATTGGACGAGAAGACCTTTACTCCGTGCCTCTTGATCATGCCGGACAATTCAAATACGGGAGCACCCATCTTTATGCCGAGCGCTTTTGCTTCGTTCGATCTTGAAACAACACAACCGTCGTTGTTTGAAAGCACGACAACAGGCTTTCCTTCAAGCTTCGGGTTGAAAACCCGCTCGCAGGAAACGTAAAAGTTGTTGCAGTCAGCCAATGCGAAAACAGGAGGCATAGGTATCCGTCACTTTTTATCGGGCAAACATAACGGCTTCGTAAAAAAATACGAAATCCCGGCACTCCCGTGAAAACGGGAGTCCAGAAGTATATGAAAAGACTGGATTCCCGCTTTCGCGGGAATGACATAAAAAAGAAAAACGACTTTTTACAGACACATCAAATATGATGAACTCGTAAAAAAATCAGAATTCAGACGACAAAGTAAAAAGTTCAAGTTCAAGGCGTCGAGAATCCCGTGTGATGAGGCGTACTTATCGTACGCCGCAATCGCAACGGGATGAAGCGCAACGAAGAAATCGGACTTTTTACGAAGCCGTCAAATATGATATCATAGCGCATGGATGACATTCGTCACAACACCCCAGATATCGAATTTCATCTCATTTTCTATCTCTATCGGCTTGTACTTCTCATTTTCCGGCACAAGGCAAATCCTGCCTCTTTTCATTCTGATTCTTTTGACTGTAAGTTCGCCGTTAATAACAGCTATTACCACCTTCTTATCTGCCGGTTCAAGGGAGCGGTCCACTATCAGAATATCTCCCGGATGTATCCCGGCATCAATCATTGAATCGCCCGCAACCCTTACAAAAAATGTCGCGGCCGGATGTTTTATAAGATGCCTGTTTAAATCAAGTTTTCCCTCGATATAATCTTCGGCAGGAGACGGGAAACCAGCCGTAACCGGCACCATGAAAAGCGGCCTCGCGCATTCCATCGTGCTGTCCGGATAATATATGGCTTCTACTTTTGTAACCATTCAAATCCTCTATCGATTCCGTAAAAAGCTAATTTTATGCCGCTTAGCTGCAATCTACATTTCACGAACTCGTTGGAAGTCTGAATATGCTCTCTTAGCCCCGATAAACGGGACTCTTTTTAAGTACCCCCTTGAGGGGTACAAATCCGTTCGCATATGACTTCCAACCGGTTCATTATAATCGCTGAGTTCGTTGGAAGAAAGAAGGAGCCGATCAGTTTTTGTTGATGATATCACGCGGAAAATAAAAATTCAAACAATCACGACCTGAGCCGGCATTAAAAATAAAAAAAGGCGGCGTTCGTTCCGAAAAAGCCGGTTGCCGATTTGCAGTAAAAGACATATTAAAGCTGAAATTATGCAAATTATGTACACGGTTCATGTAGCCGGAAGCAACACCAAACCAACCCCATAATTTTATTAAATATATACCGGTTTATTTTCTCTGAAGCCCGCCCCGTTGTAGCCAAAGTTTTCAGCACATCACTTTTATTTAAATACCTGCATAGTGTCAAACCACCCCTTGTTTAAAATAATATTTAATAATATCAGATCTATATGTAAGACAACTATTTAATGTTTTTCTCCGTGGCATCTTACTTGCTCTTTAAGATTAACAAAAGGAAAGGTGCAAGAGAAGTATACTCAGGATTCACTGTAAACCCCGATAAACGGGACTTTTTTCAGTACCACCTTGAGGGGTGTGAGAAATTTTACAAGATACTCTCCTGCAGAAAACGCAGAAAAGACTCTCTCACTTATTAACAAAGGAGGTGCATCATGAGAAGCAAAATAATCAGGATCCGGGATGTGCGGATGAAAGTGCAGGCGCCCTATAGCCTTTGCCGCCATTTTGTAGACGGCCGTACTGTGATTCCGAAGATATGTATTTATAACTATGAATGCCCGAGATGTGCTTTTGATCAGTGGCTTGATGAGATGGAAGCCCGTCAGGGGATTCCGGCCGTTGCCGCATAGGACCGGACGGCATTTGCCGCGACAAACCATTTGAAGCTCCCCGCCGCAGAGCGGTCGGGGAATGCGCTCGCGCTTCGGTTCAATAACAATATATAGAGGAGGAATCATACTATGAATGCAAAAATTATCAACCAGGAAAAAAATGGCAGGAAACGGGTCAGGGGTTTTCAGGTTGCAGAAGATGAATGTATATGGATGAAGGCCGGCGTGGTCAATTTCAGACTCTGTGACAATGCCTATGACTGCAATACATGTCCTTTTGACCATGGCATGAGAAAAGCCATGAATATTGAATCACCCTCTGAAAAAGAGGCAAACCCCGTCTGGGTGCAATATCTCCGGGAAAGGTATAAGGGCTCCGAACGGCCCTGCCGGCACGCGTTGACCGGGCGCGTTGATGCTCCCAAAATATGCACGCTGGACTATGAGTGCTATCATTGCGCATATGATCAGCTGCTGGATGAAGAAGAATTCGCAAGACTCGCAAAGGAACCACGGTATAAGAATGTGTCGGGATTCAAAGTGGCGGACGGCTATTATTACCACATGGGACACAGCTGGGTCAGATTCGAGCACGGGGGCTTCGCGAGGGTCGGATTCGATGACTTTTTCGTAAAATTGTTCGGCGCCATCAGTGAATTAAAACTCCCGCCCTTAGGCGCAACATTGAAACAGGATGAGGTGGGCTGGACATTCGGCCGGAACGGAAATCATGCGGCGGTCTTGTCGCCGGTAACCGGAACTTTACTCTCAACCAACTACAGGGCTCTGGAACACCCTGAGATCACCAATTACGACCCCTACCATTCCGGTTGGCTTTTTATCCTGGAACCCGACATGCCCAAGCGAAATTTAAG
>RPRI01000140.1 GCA_003818505.1 Desulfobacteraceae bacterium
AATTCCGCCACGTATTTCTTAAGCGTCGCTGTTTCATAGGCGTCGGGGCGGGTCGCCACATATCCCGTTGCGATTGACCACCGGGCGGTAAGTTCCGGCGAGGTCATGAATTTAATGAATTTCAGCGAGGCCTTCCGTTCTTCGGGCGTCGCCTTCTTGAAGATGTAGAAATTGCCTCCTCCGGTCGGAGAACCGCGCCGTTTTCCGGCCGGCAGCATGCAGACGCCGAAGTTGAATTTCGCATCCTGGCGCACCGCGGTCAGATTGCCGGTCGTGTGCCACATCATCGCCGTGGCGCCTTCAAGAAATTTTTGGCGCAGGGTTCCCCAGTCCGTCGTTCCCTCCGGCATAACCTTGTGTTTTACGGCAAGATCGCGCCAGTACTGCAGGGCTTCAATAACGGCCGGTTTGTCGAAATAGGTTTTGTTCCCGCTTTCGTTCATCAGGACTTCCCCGTTCTGCATCGAAAGCGCCTGAAACATCCAGTAGGGGTATCCGGTGGAGGGAATCTGTACGCCCCAGCGCGTGACATTCCCGGAAGCGTCTTTTTTCGTCAGCTTGCCGGCAACGGCTGCCATCTCGGCCCATGTTGCAGGCGGCTTTTCCGGATCAAGACCAGCCTCCCGGAAGGCATCCTTGTTGTAGTACATTACGATAGTGGAGCGCTGGAACGGAATGCCCCAGGTTTTCCCTTTGGCATGGGAATTTTCCATCAGGGAAGGATAGAAGCCTGCAATCCATTTTTTGTCATCCGGCGAAACGGCAATATCGTCGAAGGGGACGATGGCATCCTGCTCCATCAGTTCGAAGACGTCGATGGAGAAGAGAACGCTCAGCTGCACCGGCTGATTCGCCTTCAATGCTGCAAGGGCTTTGACGCGGGTATCGTCGTAATTACCCGCATAAACGGCATTGACCTTTATATCCGGATTTTCCCGTTCGAATTCGGCTATCATGCCGTCGATCGTCTTGGTTATCGGTCCGCCGACCGCTACCGGGTAATACATGTTGAGGGTGACTGTCGCCGCTTGCGTCGCCGTGCCCGTACAGACGAACGTCAAAACGACAACAAGGAAAAGAAACGCTTTGAATAACTGTTTTTTCATGAATGCCTCCCTTTTTCTGGTTT
The DNA here is from genome assembly GCA_003818505.1 of Desulfobacteraceae bacterium. GTDB lineage: Bacteria > Desulfobacterota > Desulfobacteria > Desulfobacterales > RPRI01 > RPRI01. The sequence goes on from RPRI01000140.1 coordinate 1,130, forward strand.
TGTGTGAAAACTGAAATCATTACGGCTGCTGTTCCCAGCGCCGGCCGGACTCTGTTTCAAAAAAATTGGTCAGGGAGGCGGGCCAGTTTACAGAAACCCGCGTTCCCGCCTCGATATGAACTTTTCCGCCCTGCCGGACAATACATTCGGTGCCGGCGATTCTGCAGACGATCTGGCTGTCCGCTCCCAGATATTCAACCCCGGTTACTTCGGCTGGGAGCCCGGTTTCGGCAAGATGCATCCCCTCCGGACGCACTCCGACCGTCAGTCCCGAAGGAGCGTTCCTGAGGAACCCCTCCGGCATGTTGGCCGTTAACCAGTTGGATATATCGGGATCGCACGCTGGCAGAAGGTTCATAGGCGGGGTGCCGATAAATCCGGCCGTAAAACTGGTTGCTGGCCGGGCGTAGAGTTCACCGGGTGAAGCGATCTGCTCGACATGGCCGGCATTCAGGAGAACGATCTTGTCGGCCATAGTCATAGCCTCGATCTGGTCATGGGTGACGTAGATCATCGTGATGCCCAGACGCTTCTGGAGGGAACGGATTTCGCGGCGCATTTCATGACGGAGTTTCGCATCGAGATTGGAAAGGGGTTCGTCCATCAGGCAGACCGGGGCTTCGCTCACGATCGCCCGACCCAGGGCGACACGCTGCCTCTGTCCGCCGGAGAGTTCAGCTGGTTTGCGATGCAGCAGCCCCCCCATATCGAGAAGTTCCACGACCTTGTTCATGCGGCGCTTTCGTTCGGCGGGTGCAAGGCGGCGCACCTTGAGCCCGAAAATGATATTTTCCTTGACATTAAGATGGGGAAAAAGCGCGTAAGACTGAAAGACCATCGAAACATTGCGTTTTGACGGAGGAAGGTGCGTCACATCGCGGCCGTCAATCGTGACGGTGCCGCCCGAAAGCGTTTCCAGCCCGGCGATAAGGCGTAAAATGGTAGACTTGCCGCATCCCGAAGGACCAAGCATCACCAGAAGCTCACCGGCGGTGGCGGTGCAACTGACGCGGTCCACCGCTGTTACTTCTCCCCATTTCTTCGAGATGTTGTCCAGCTCTATTTGCATCCTTTATTCCTTCATGATCCGTCCGCATGGTTTCTTTAAGACATCTCTGGTAATAAAATTTATATTGTAATAATTGTAATAAATACTTTCCGTGTCATTACCGTGTCCGCGTCAGATAAAAATTGACGATCCCATAAAAAGTCATAAAACCCGTCACTCCCGTGAAAACGGAGACGGGAATGACATAAAAAAGAAAAATTCGACCACCAACGAACTCATCGATAATAATGGACCACTTGGAAGTCATATGCGAACGGATTTGAGATTTTTGGGAAACAGATTTTTAAAGAACTTAAGCGTTAAAAATCACAAGCCTTTGAGGGCGTCAGCCCAAACCTTCTTGTGATTTAGCAAAGTTGATTTAAAAATCCCCAAAAAGCTCATTAAGAGAGCATATTCAGACTTCCAACGAGTTCGTCGAATATAGATTGCCGCAAAGCGGCATAAAATTGCTTTTTACGAGTCCGTCAAAATGATTCTTCTTCAAAGACCTCATATACTGACGGGACTTTTAAAATGCGGACTTAATAACCACATTGCATGTGGTTTGTCAATTAATAACGAAGCTTATCTCCGCAGGCAGCGGGGGATGCGCCCGCTGTTTTAGGTTCAGAAATTCGGGGGCTCTTCCGGGGCGTTCATCAGTCTGGAATCGACATAATCGGAAGCAACTTTTACAGCCTCTGATATCTCTTTTTTCCGGGGAAGCGTCTCTTCGAGCATGCCTAAGTAATTATTCTTTTTTAATAATCTAAATGACGGGATAAAGTTTATGTCGAAAACCCAGCTTATCTGGAGAAGCTTGAAATCGTTTAATGTTTTCAAATCCCCTATCCTGGCGAATTCATGCCTTTGAATCGACTCAAGAATTTTTTCAGAAAAAGAGGGCGTATCGGGAAGCCCTAAGGCAATAGCATCGCCTGAATGTTTTTCCGTGAAATAATCAAGAGAAACCTTCCAGATATCGAGCTTGTCGGAATCTCTTATGAGTTTCATGAAAAAAAGAGTTCTCTCATCTTCTCCTGCGGGAAGATATGCCGCGTTGTGGTATGCAATGGCTTTTGATATCAGGAATTTTTTATCTGCGGGAAAACCCGAAAAAACCTTGTGTTTTCCGATCTGCCTCAATCCCATTCTGGCATGGTTTTCCGAAAGGGCATCGACAAAGGTACGGTAAAGTTCATACTGCCTGAATCTTCCCACATCATGGAACAAAGCGATAATCTCGGCAAGTATCATATCTTCAGGAGAAATACCGAGTTCTTTTCCTATCATTACAATATTGCCGCAAACCCGCTTTGTATGTTCTTCCTTCAGGTGTATCGGGCGGTTGTATTCGGGATCATCTGAATAAAAACGGGAAACATAACCGGCAAACCAGTTTTTTAATGAGCTTACATCATCCTGATTCATAGGAATTTTTTCTCGATAAGATCCGCAAGGCCTTTTATATCTTCAATGCCGAATTTAGGCACATTAAGATCCAGATCGTCATCAGTGACAAGGGCCACCAGGTTATCATCATTCCGGCAGAGCGGTTCTTTGTGGCTTGCCTTTCTGAATATCTCTATTTTAGGCTTATTCTCCCTTTTGTATCCTTCGGTTATGACAAGATCCATATCTGAAAAATATCCGGATATGGAATCGAGAGTTCCGCTCCCGCCGTTTTTTACCATCGCTATGCTTTCAGGAGAAACTACTATAACCGTATCCGCACCGGCAGCCTTATGCCGGAAACTGTCTTTTCCCTCCCTGTCGATTTGAAAACCATGCAGGGCATGCTTTATGGTTCCGATCCTGTAACCCCTCTTTTTAAGCTCCGGAATCAGTTTTTCAATAAGGGTTGTCTTCCCCGATTCCGATTTGCCTACAATTGAAATTATTGGTGTCATATGAATTATGATTTCCGGTTTTTGGTTAAATATCTTTGCATAAAATCCGATTGAAAGCCGAAGCCTTTTAGTAAGTTATTACTAATATTTTCCTGATGAGTTAACTTAATTCGCGAATGGGATATTGTCAATGGAATAAAGGGTGTATTCCTTCAGGTGTAAGCAGCAAACAATCTCTCCTTGACATGAAAAGATGCTTTCTCTAAACTCTGGCGCTGTTTGAAGATATTAACAATTTTAAAAAAGTTTGGGTCATGCCTGATTTGCTTGAAATTAAAAAACTTGTAAAAAAATATAAGGATGTGGTTGCTGTTGATGACATCAGTTTTTCAATCCGTAATGGAATCTGTTTCGGGCTGCTCGGTCCGAACGGGGCAGGAAAAACAACGACCATAGAGGTGATTGAAGATATTATTCCCCCGACATCCGGAGAAATTCTTTACAAGGGCAGACCGAGAGCATCCTCTTTTAAACAGGAGGTCGGAATCCAGTTTCAGCAGACGGCCCTTCTCTCCTCCCTTACCCTGCGCGAAACATTGAAAACATTCCAGAGCCTGTACAATGACCCCGCAGATATTGAAGAGATAATAGATATCTGCAATTTAAGAGATATCGAGAAAAGGATGAACGACAAGATCTCAGGCGGCCAGAGACAGCGTCTCATGCTTGCCCTTGCAATGATAAATAAGCCTGAGCTCCTCTTTCTGGACGAGCCGTCAACAGGACTTGATCCCCAGGCAAGGCGCAACCTCTGGAATATAGTCCAGAAAATCAAGGAAAAAGGCAATACGATTGTTCTGACGACGCACTACATGGAAGAAGCTCAGCGCCTGTGCGATGAAATAGCAATAATGGACAACGGAAAGATAATCGCCCAGGGGACTCCCCTTCAGCTCATCAAAGAGCATTGCGAAGGCGTTACGGTGATTCTACCGAAAAACAGCGTAAGGATACCGCTTAAGGAGCTTCCTTTCAGCTTTAGGGAGATAAACGGCAGGATTGAAATCAGAACAAACGACATCAATTCATGCCTCAACAGGCTGCTGTCGGAACATATTGATTTAACAGAAATGATAGTCCGTTCGCCGAACCTTGAAAACGTATTTTTAAACCTGACCGGAAAGCAGTTGAGAGATTAGATATGAGCTTTAAAAGACTCTGGGCTATGTTTTACGCCAGAAACCTTGAATTTTTCAGAGACAGGTCGGCACTCGGCTGGAACTTTCTTTTTCCTTTTTTAATAGTAGCCGGATTTGGAATGATTTTCGGCGGAAAAGATTATGCGGAATATAAAGTAGGCTTTTTCCCGTCACAATATGAATCCGTATCCGTCAGCAAGATCGATCTTCCTTCAGGATTCAGGGCAACCAGCTATATCAAATTTATCGGATTTAAATCATTTGAAGATGGAATAGAAAAACTAAAACATCATAAGATAGATTTTCTTGTAAAGGCCGGATCACCTGAAAATGAATACTGGGTGAGCGACAGTTCCCCGAAAGGATACATAATAGAAAAACTCTTCAGGGGAAGCCTTCTTCCGGAAAGCAAAGTCGTTGCCGGAAAAAGGGAGATCAAAGGAAAGGAGATAAGATACATAGACTGGCTCTTCCCCGGGATCCTGGCAATGAACATGATGTTCAGCGCCCTCTGGGGAGTCGGATATGTCGTTGTACGCTACCGTAAAATAGGCGTATTGAAGCGTCTGAATGCTACACCTCTGACCGCTTTCGAATATCTCTCGGCCCAGATTCTCTCGCGCATATTCATCCTCATGTTTACTGTCGCCATAGTCTGGGTGGGATGCAGCTTTATATTCTCCTTCAAGGTGGAAGGATCATATTTTGACCTGTTCATCATTTTCTTTACAGGAGGAGTTTGCCTCAGCGCCTATGGGCTGGTTGTCGCGGCAAGAGGAACAAGCGAGGAATTTACAAGCGGCATTGTAAATTTTATTTCCTGGCCCATGATGTTTTTATCCGAAGTCTGGTTTTCCCTCGAAGGATCATCACAATGGGTGAAATTAATCGCAAAACTCTTTCCATTGACCCACATGCTTACGGCCGTCCGGAAGGTTATGAACGACGGCGCCAGTCTCACCGATGTAACCCCTGAACTTGCCGTTCTCGTTTTCATGACGGCAATATCAATTGCGGTCGGCGCCGCACTTTTTTCCTGGAACAAGTAGACAAATTTCCCCCTTCGTTCGTCTATTCAGTTAAAACCCGCGAAAGGAGGGCATTATGAAAAATCTTGCTGTAGTTTTTATTACTCTTATGGTGTTTGGTCTGGTAAGCGTGAGCGAGTCTCAAGCAGGCAGATTTGAAAAAAGGGACGTATGGCAGCACGAAAGAATCGGAGATGGAATAAAGGATGGAAGTATTACAAGACACGAAGCAAATATTTTAAGAAATGAGCAGCAAATGTCAGATAACCAAAAAGACAGGGCCATGCGCGACGGGCACTTATCAAAAAGAGAACGAATAAGGCTTGAACGAAGGCAGGACCTGGCAAACAGGCATATTTACCGGATGAGACATAATGATAGGGGCAGATGCGACAGGGATTGTTATGATCATGTTTCATTCAGATCAGGCGCGGTGGTTTTTCCGCTTCTTCTTCCGCCTCTGCCGCCACCGCCTTTTGTTCTTCCGGGGATGCAGATCCGGATCTTCTCTTCGAGATAAAATATGGACATATGCCGGGGGAACGTTTATTATCAGGCATGCCAGAATGCCATAATAACAGACATCCTTCCCCCGGCAAAGCTTTCGAAGAGCAGACAATTTTACTTGCTCAGAAAGCTGTTTCGGGAAATTTACAGGCCTTTAACCAGCTGGCCGATATTTATTATAATAAAATTTTCAGGATGGTCTATTACCGGATTAAATATAAAATGGATGCGGAAGACCTCACCCAGGAAATTTTTACACAGGCTTTTAAAAATCTGAACAGCCTTAAAGATACTGAAAAATTTAAAAGCTGGCTTTTTTCCATAGCAATAAACAAGGTCAGGGATTTTAAAAGAAAAAAACAGTTTGTTTCCATGTTCGGATTTTTTCCGGCAGGAAATAACGAAGAGAAGGATGAGTCTGATACGGAACCCGACAGCAGGCCTGATGCGAACCCTCTTTATAATGTTATGAGGCAAAACTTCTGGAAACAGTTTGAAGATGTTCTCAAAAGGCTTTCAAATCTTGAAAAGGAAGTCTTTTTATTAAGATTTCTCGACCATCTTGGAATAAACGAAATATCGGCCGCTCTTGATAAAAATGAAAGCACAGTTAAGACCCATCTTTACAGGGCGCTGAAAAAATTAAAAGATGATGATTCTGTTAAAAGGCTTTTAGAGGAGAGTATGCCGTGAATGATAACGGTCATCTTACAGAAGATCGGATAATAAAAGCTGTCGCTGACAAAGCGACGCTTTCCGTTGCCGAAAAAGAGCATTTGCCAAATTGCTCCGGTTGCAGTTCCGCCCTGGAGAGTTTCGGTAATGACCTATATCTGCTCGGTAAAATAGCCGAAACTTCGGTGCCGTCGCCCAAAAAGCGCTTTAATGTTCATGAAAAAAGAGCGGAAAGAAACTTTCCCGGGATTTTCGGCCTGCAGGCATCACTTGCAGCGGCAATTACAGTTCTTTTTTTCTCAATCACATTGCATTCAGACTCCATGAAGTCTTTATTAACAACCGAAACCGGTTCATACATCGAAGATATTTATTCCGACGATCTGGTAACCGGAGAGATAAGCCCTCTTGCTGAAAATGCTCTTTTGCTTGAATATGTTGATATTTACGGGGAAGCTGATCCTGATTATAATGACAATTTTATCGATTATATTTTTCAGCCATCCGGCGATAATACGATATCAGAAACGAGAGAAGGAGAGATAGTATAATGATAAACAGAAAACTATTTTTGTGTATTTTTATTATTCTGATCGCTTTTACTTCCAATGCTTTCGGTAGAGACGGAGTGCTCGGAGGAAAATGGTGGAATGATTCTTTGATATCAAAAAAGCTCAACCTGACTGAGACAGAAATTCAAAAGATTGATGCCCTTTTTGTGGAAAACATGCGCAGGATGATAGACTTGAACAGTGCCGTTGAAAAAGAACGTTTTGATTTATATAACCTTCTGGAAAACAAAACAGGAAATGATGCTGAAGTTATTGAACAATTCAATAACCTGGGAAAAGCAAGATCGGCAATTGCTCTTGAAAGACTCAGGTATTTGCTCCAGGTGAGGGAAATCCTTGGCCTCAAACGGTTCAGGGAGATAGGCTCATCTTCTGGTAAGGTCGGAAAGGAGCGGCATAAAAATTAATTCATTGCAACGATATCAATCCTGAATATATTTGATTAAATTGAAGTTCCCCGCTGCAAGCAGCGGGGAACGTGCTCTTGTTTCTGATCCTGAAAACTCATCCTTGACAGTCCCGGTCAATTCTCTTAAAATCTTTAATAATTGCCAGCTTAATTTTTTTAACCTGTAATAGCAAACAAAAATGTCTTATGCCCTATCCTCCGCCGCTGGTTGAACCGGGAAGCTTCAAATTTTGCAGGGGGATCAGATGCTGGATAAGAAAATCGTTCTGCCGGGAATGGCGCTGAAGAAAATTGAACCTGGGATGAGCATATTTCTCGGGACAGGCGCCGCTGAGCCGCGAACACTCGTTAAGCACCTCATGGCATCCAGTGCCCCCAATCTGGAGGATTTGGAGCTGGTACAGCTTGTAAGCCTCGGTGACGCAGTTTCGATTAAAGAGCTTTATTCTCAAAAATTCCGCCTTAAAACTTTCTATTCCGGGTGGGCGGCAAGAGAAGCGATCACTGCCGGACGGGTTGATTTAATTCCCTGCCGTTTTTCCAAAATTCCCCGACTTATTAAAACCGGACGAATCTGCATAGATGTCGCCTTTGTTCAGGTTTCTCCTCCCGACAAATCCGGATACTGCAGCCTTGGAATCGCTATAGATGTCGCCCGCGAGGCAATGGAAAAGGCATCTGTTGTTGTCGGCGAAATAAATACAAAAATACCCGAAACCTTCGGAGATACATTCGTGCACGTTTCAGATTTCGATATGATGGTCCATTCAACGGATGAACCCATATATTTTCACCGTTGGCATGATGACGCAGTATTTGACAAGGTTGCTGATAATGTCGCGTCGGTTATCGAAAACGGAAGCTGCATATCATTTTCAATCGGGCCGCTGTTTGAAGCTTTGGGCCGTCATCTTGCCAAAAAGCGCAATCTTGGAATCCACTCTCCTTTTTTCACGGATGCCCTCATGGACCTTATGAGAAGCGGAGCCGTCACAAACAGGAACAAGGAGATCTGGCAGGGGAAATCTCTTACTTCCTATGCTCTCGGAACTCCGGAGCTTCTGTCGTGGTTAAACCGCAACCCTCTTGTAGAATTTCAAAGTATAGATAAAGTGTTTGACCCTGTTAAAATCGGAAGCAATACAAAATTTATTGCTGTTTTTCAGGCAAGGAAAGTTGATTTGTCCGGCCTTATCGCGCTCAATATCGGTAAAGGAACAGTTGCAGCCGGCCCCGGAGAAGCCATGGATTTTTTCACAGGAGCTGAAATATCACAGGGCGGGCGAAATATTTTTGCGCTTCCAAGCCGAAACCGTATAGGAGAACCGAACATCAGGATTTCGGTCGGGAGTCTTCATAACAGGTTCAGCTTCAGAGAGTCAGTAGATCTCATCGTTACCGAATACGGAGCAGCCCATCTGAACGGGCTGACCGTACGCGAAAGAGCTCAGGCCCTGATTGATATAGCTCATCCTGCTGACCGCCCGAAACTTGTCGAACAGGCAAAGCAGGAAAGGATCCTGTATCAGGACCAGATTTTTCTACCCGAATGCGGGAATCTCTATCCTGCCGGGATAAGCACGGAAAATCTTTTTAAAGACGGTATTGTCGTCTGTTTCAGAGCCATTAAGCCCTCCGATGAAGAGGAAATGCGCAGGCTTTTCTATCGTTTTTCCGACGAAGCCGTCTACTACAGATATTTTTCAACAATTAAAACAATGCCCCATTCCAGAATGCAGGAATATGTCAATCTCGATTTCAGTCAGACAATGTCTATAGTCGGCGTAATTGAAGAACATGGGCATGAACATATTATTGCAGAAGCAAGATATATAAAAAACCGGCAGAATTTATTTGCAGAGGTTGCCTTCGTCGTTGATGAAAAATATCAGCGCCTCGGGATAGCGACATATATGTATCAAATGCTTATACGCCTTGCTAAAGAAGAAGGATTGCAGGGATTTACCGCGGATGTTCTCTCGTCTAACATTGAAATGATGAAAGTTTTCGCAAAAGGCGGACTCAGAACCTCCGCCAATCTGGAAAATGGATTATATGAAGTAACAATTCATTTTTAAATCAACTGTTTCTACATAAAGAGGCTTTAATTTTATCCGTGTTTTTTTTATACTTTACTATTATCTAAAAATCATATTATATGAAACCTTCAATTTCCATAATAATCCGGACTCTTATTAATAACTGGAATATATACGTTCAGATGCGTAACCTGTTTAATCTTCATATAAGAACTGTTTTATTAGCGGTAATTACATTTTTACTCATTACCGGATGCGCATCGAGTTATCAGTCAGGTCCTGATTATTCCGAAGAATATAAAATCGATACGGAACAACTGCTTCGTGAAGAAATTAAATTATGGGCCGATACGCCTCACCGGATGGGTAAAACGGGTTCCTCAGGCACCGATTGTTCGGGATTTGTCATGAGCGTGTATGAAAAACTTTTCGGAATCATACTTCCCCGCGACACTGAAAACCAGGTCGCCGTCGGAGTTTTGGTAGATAAGGATGAGCTTAGACCGGGAGATCTTATTTTCTTCAGACCTCCGAAAATTGAAAGGCATGTCGGTATCTATCTCAGCAACGGTGAATTTGCCCATACATCGAGCCGGAAGGGGGTTACAATTTCCAGAATTGATGATCCTTACTGGAATAAATCTTTCTGGACATCCCGCCGTATCCTGCCATGATCCGTATCACAGACCGGATATCGATCCGGAAAGATGAAATCACAGAGGAATTTATCCGCTCTTCAGGTCCGGGCGGGCAGAATGTCAATAAAGTAGCTTCCGCGGTTCAGCTTCGTTTCGATATAAAAAGCTCTCATTCGATTGCCGATGATATCAAAGAGCGGCTAATCCATATCGCAGGTAAAAAAGTTTCATCGGTAGGAGTTTTAATTATAACCGCCCGCAGGTTCAGGGACCAGAACAAAAACCGTGAAGATGCACTCACCCGTCTTGCGGAACTTATCCGCAAAGCAGCTGAAAGGGATAAACCACGCATTAAGACAAAGCCTTCCCGCCGGTCACAGATAAAACGCATAGAAGCAAAGAAGCGCAGAAGCGGCATAAAAAAAATAAGAAAGTCCGTACTCTCTGAAGAGTAGTTTATCAGAACTGAAAATCGGCGACAATAACGCTTTCACACAGTTCTCTTACCGTCTTCAGAACTTCCTGATGTTTTGGGTGAAGCTGGTATCTTTTAAGAGCTTCAGTATCGTCGAATACGGATACAAGCGCGAAGTCATGCGATCTTTCGGACCGAACGATGTCGCGCCCGAATTCATAGCTTTTTATTTCAGGAATCACACAGGGAAGGGCTCCCAGTTTTTTTTCAAGTTCGCCGATGCCTGACTCCTGCGTAGCCTTTTTGAATTTCAGCATTACGATATGCTTTATCATTTTATTCCTTTCGCCGAGGGTTTTGTATAACATGCCTATGTCAGCCCCTGATACTAGTTATACAAAGGTCTCTCGTCATGATTATCCGAAGTAGACTCTTTTGACCCGCGCCGTCAGCGATGAAACAACCTCATAATTAATGGTACCTGTAAGTGACGCTATTTCATCCGCCTTAATTTCGGAGTTTTTCTGTTTTCCTATAATTACAACCTCGTCGCCCTGTTTTACTCCGCCTGTATTTCCGACATCAAGCATTGTAAGATCCATGCATACGCGGCCGGCTATAGGCGCTCTTTCTCCGCAGATAAGCATGTACCCCCGTGAAGAAAGAAGCCGGCTGTATCCGTCCGCATATCCGACAGGCACGGTTGCAATCGTCGTCGGCTTTCTTGTTTCATATGTTGCTCCATAACTGACTTTAAAACCGGCAGGAACATCTTTCAGATGAATGATCATGGATTTAACGGTCATTGCAGGCAAAAGCGCTGCCCTGTCATTCATGGTTTCTTCTGACGGATACAGGCCGTACATTGCTATGCCGGCCCTGACCATATCAAGATGCGTTTCCGGCATATCAATTATTCCTGCGCTGTTTGCCGCATGCCTTACTACAAAATCAATTCCTTTTCTTTTAAGATCGCCGATAAAATTCATAAATATTTCAAATTGTCTGATAGAAAAGGATTTATCGGAACAGTCAGCCATTGAGAAATGGGTAAATATGCCTTCCGCGGTAAGGCCTGCAAGCTGGACAATGGCTTCGACGTCATGCATGGCGGATCCCGAATACGGTAATATTCCAAGCCTCCCCATTCCTGTGTCTATCTTTATATGAATCCTGATTTTACTCTTGTGCAGCAGCGCAAAAGAAGAGAGCGATTCCGCTGTTTGAAGGGAATAAACGGTCTGGGTAAGATCAAATTTCAAAATCTCTTTATAAAAAGGCGGGGGGGTATATCCGAAAATTAAAATCGGCGCGTCGATTCCTTCATTTCTTAATACAATTGCCTCGTCTATACGGGCAACACCCAGAACTTCTGCGCCGCTATCAAGAGCGCAGCGCGCAATTTCTGCTGAACCATGCCCGTATCCGTTTGCTTTTACAACAGCCATCATGCGTGAGCCGGGCTTTGTAATCCTCCTCAGCTCACGCACATTATGGGCCACAGCCTTAAGATCGATCTCCGCACGGAGAAGGTCATCAGCCAATATATCCTCGCAATAAATATCACCTTTTCGGTTTTTTCAGGTGCGTTTAATGTATTCTACAGCTTGCAGTATTCCATGCAGAATGCGTCGGCAACTCCCTTGCAGGCAACTTTTCCCTGAACGACATTTGCTCCGAGCTTTATCTCGTTATTTTCTTTAAAGGCTCTTTTCCACCCTTTATTTGCTATCTCGACGGCATATGGCAGTGTCGCATTCGTCAAAGCAAGTGTTGATGTTTTTGCAACCGCTCCCGGCATATTTGCAACACAGTAATGGACGACACCGTCAACAATGTAAATGGGGTCTTTATGCGTCGTTGGTTTGGATGTTTCAAAACAGCCGCCCTGGTCAATGGCAACATCAAC
>RPRI01000141.1 GCA_003818505.1 Desulfobacteraceae bacterium
AAAGAGCGGCTCTGATAATTGAAATCAGATCTGTAAATCTGCTGATATCAGGTATTTCTTCTGATTTACCCGATATCAGATATCGTACTCACTTAAAAACCGGAGTTTCCGGATGGACACTAATTAGATTAGGATAATTATATGATAAACCAAAAGACAGTTGCGGTTGTGGTTCCGGCTTACAATGAAGGAAAGCAAATATTAAATGTCGTGTCAAGTATGCCGGATTTTGTAGACCGCATCGTGGTGGTTAATGATTGTTCAACAGACAAGACAGGGCTTATTGTTTCAAACTTTATCAAACAACAAACTGCTTCCGGTGAAACTCTTTTTGCAAAAAGCAGCCCACAGATGACAAAATACAACCGTGCAGAAATCGTTCTTCATGAGATGGCAAAAAAAGAGCTTGAATTCTTTATCCCCTCTCAAGTAACAAATGAAAATCCTGAATCGGAACGTGTCATTTTAATCAATAATTTATCAAATGGTGGTGTGGGCGCAGCCATTGCAAGGGGTTATAAGTGGTGTATTGATCATCATATTGATTGCACTGCTGTAATGGCGGGTGATGGACAGATGGACCCCTCCGAGCTCGAATCTATCTGCCAGCCTGTTATTGAGGATGGAATTGATTATGTAAAAGGTAATCGGCTGATTCATCGAAGTGCTTGGTTAGTCATGCCCAAAACGAGATATATCGGCAACGCGATTCTATCGATTCTTACTAAAATTGCCTCAGGTTACTGGCATGTCTCGGACACCCAGAGCGGATATACAGCCATTTCATTAAAAGCGTTGCAGGCGATAAAGATTCACGATATTTACCGCAGCTATGGCATGCCGAATGACCTGATGGTAAAACTGAATATTGCCTTCTGCACAATCAAAGAGGTGGGCATTAAACCCGTCTACAATGTCGGGGAACAGTCAAAAATGAAGGTTATAAAGGTTATACCGACGGTATCCTGGCTTCTTTTGAAATCTTTCTTTAAACGGTTGTGGATTAAGTATCTGCTCAAAGATTTTCATCCCCTTTTCCTTCTGTATCACTTTGCTTTTATGCTTGGAGCTGTCTCAATTCCCTATATAATCAAAATTGCCAGAATTGTACTTTTTACCCAGCACAGCGTTTCTCCTCTGACCATGCTGGCATTTGTGTTTTTGTTCATCAGCGCGTTTCAGTCTTTGTTGTTTGCCATGTGGATGGACATGCAAGATAATGAAAGATTGTATAAATAATTGATGCCTCTATTAGCGCTCTGTCAGGCCACTTTCTATCCGCTGATAATTCTTTCCGCAGCAAGGGCAATGAAGATGACCGGCAAGTCTTTCTACGCGCATACACATCCAGCCGATTTGTTTTGTCGGATTTCCGGCAACAAGCGAATGATCAAGGAGGACTCCTTTATATAGCGATACATTATTCTGTATCTTGCATCCATTTCCAATGGTTACCTGATCCACGACAAAAACGTTCTGGCCTATGTTGCACTTCTGGCCGATAACAGCAGAGGAGCCGACATGCGTCCAATGCCAGATTTGAATACCAGTGCCGGTCTTTGCGCCAGAATCGATGATGGCTGTTTCATGTACGAAAACATCATTTATGTAGTAATACTCACAATGGCTAACTGAATTGAACCTTCCAGCAAAAAGGATGAAAATCGCCAACTATGCCCTTTGGAACGGCATTGCGGATATAATGAACAGTTTCTATGGATGTTCGTGCCTCAGCCAAACCAAAACCACGGCCAGAGAGAATTTCTTGGTAACTCCGGGTGTGAAGATCCATAAAACCACCGGAAAATTCAATATCCTGACCATCCACCGTTATGGAACGAAAAGTACGCATTTCCTTTTTTATTGCATCATCCGGCAAATATTTTGCATTGACGCTCAAGAACCATCGAACGCGCGCGTTGGCTAAAGATAGAAACCCGGCAGCAGCATCCGGTTGATGAATATGAACAACAATCTCCTTCACTGGACCAAATATCCAACTCAACATGTCAAAAAAATGGATACCAATGTTGGTGGCAATTCCCCCGGATTTATCCAGATAACCTTTCCAACTGATAAAATACCACTTGCCTCGGGATGTGAGATATGTCAGATCGATATCATAGGTCCGATTTGGATTTGATGCAATTTCAGATGCAACTTTTTCTTTCAAGGCAATCAAACTTGGATGCAGTCTGAGCTGAAGAATATTCCATACTCGGGAACCATATTCATTTTCAAATTCCGCCAAGGCATCAAGATTCCAGGGATTTAAGACCAGCGGTTTTTCACAGATAGCTTCAGCCTTGATCCGCAGGGCAAAGCGGATGTGAGCATCATGAAGGTAATTCGGGGAACAAATGCTGACGTAGTGGATATCACATTCTTTCCTGCGCAGCTTTTCCGCATGACGGTCAAATCGTTCAAATTCAGTAAAAAACGCTGAGTCCGGGAAATAACTATCGATGATACCGACCGAGTCATTTGGATCCATGGCTGCAACAAGTTTATTGCCGGTATCGGCAATGGCCTTCATATGTCGCGGAGCAACAAAGCCGGAGGCGCCAATCAGAGCGAAGTTTTTGAAAGTGGACATAACAGTGTTCCCAGACAGAAGATGATATACATTTTGTGACAAAACATCTAACCATCAAACTTCCAACAGACAAGAAGCAAAAAAATATCTTAGTCATTTTCTTTATCACGCGTTCCGATATACTTTGCCGGCACACAGCCAACAATAGCCATATCTGGAACATCTTTTACCACAACAGCGCCAGCTGCGACTATCGCACCTTTCCCAACCCGATTAACCGATTCCAATATAATGACATTCGCGCCAATCCATGCTTCGTCTTCAATTACAAGTTGAGATCTTTTAATAATCCATAGAGATTTTGGTGCCTTTGAAATTACATGTTCATGAGTTTCAATCAAGACATTCTGGCTGATCCATACATTATTTCCGATAGATACTCCACCGCTATAATCAATCTCGACATTTCGATTAATATAAACATCATTTCCAAATAATAATAAGCTATTAGTCACTTCTTCAAAATGAGGACACAAGAAAAAACAACTGTTTCCCAGCGATAACCCTTTTCCCGCATGAAATAGTCGAGAAATAATGAAATTTCTAATAGTTAAAAGAGGCGGCATATCAAAAATGAACATACCTACAATATATTGAATTCCTCTAAGAAGCGCTTCTCTAAAAAAAGCAAATGACATTTTCATAAACACTCTTTCAATGGATCAGAGCTTAACATTGTTTAGCTCAATATGGAAGTGATTCATATTTGCTGATTATTTCGTTTAAATAAGTTGCTTCTTTATCCATAAGATCATCTTCTCATAAACATGGACATCAATCCAAGGGACACGACATAAACAAACAACAACGCGTGCGAGGCCAGCGCAAACACTAAGCCGCTTTCGGCCGGAATTCCCAGAATTACCAGCGCAGCGACCCAGCTTCCCTCATGGTTCCCGGTATTGGCAAAACCTTGGATCGGAATCAGTTGAAATGGAAGCTGAACTGAAATCAAAAAAAGGGCGTCTCCTAGCCCCAGCGGCAGACCCACTGCACGGGCTGAACAAAACAGACATCCGCTAATAGCTATCCATATTCCAAGGCTCTGAATCATTTCTTGCCTATTTATGTCTGAAACCATTTGAAATTGCAATAAAAATTTTCCGAATGCCGATGATGATTTTTTTGCTCCGGAGGAAATCAGCCAGGATATGATTAATGGGGAAATCATCAAGGCAATCCCAATTCCCATCCAACCCATTCGAAGCGGGAAAGAAATTTGGGTCTGAGTCAATACTGCTGCACAGATCATCAGGCTGCCTATTGATGAAACATCCAGAATTCTGGATTTGATCAGAATCTTTCCACCTTCAGTCCAAGAAGTATTGTTGATCGACTTAAGGATTGCTGGCAGAGTCAAGTCTCCGGCCCGAAAGGGCAGCATGTATGTTGCCAGTCCATGAAGACAGGTGGCCCGAACGGCATCCGGCCAGAATCGCAAAGGGGCTTCGGAAATCGAACAGAATCGCATGGCCCGGAACAGATAATTGACCCAGTAACACCCCAGACCTGCAACAGCCCATAATATGTTGATGTTTCTTAGGGATTCAATCAGCGAATCTGATTTAATCATGGAAATCGCCGCAATAATTCCGGCAAGAAGAAATGACGCGAAAACCGAAAGGTTCTTGCGGGATAAAAAGTTGAGTTGATCCAGGCTCATTTTGATCCGCTCAAAGGGCAATAAAAAGTTCAATATAAAGTAAATGCCGGATAAATTCTTCGGACAAGTGCTGAAAATAATATCCAAGGTTGATTCAATAGTTCTAATTCCGTTACAAATCTTCCTAGAATTCTTTATGTGATTTCTAAGATATTTTTTCCCATATCAGAATATAGGTACGGTTCTTTAGCTTCTTGAAAAATTCATTATACTCTTCGCTGGTTATCACAATTGTTCTTATTTTTCTTTTAATATAACGTTCAGTTTTCCTGCTCAAATCATTCAGGTGGAACTGGTCAATATTTCCAACAAGAAGAAGATCGATAATTCCACTGTCTTTTCCTTCAGCATAATCATCTATAAGGTATGCTCGTTCAAGATCCCCAAGCCTTCCGACTATTCCGTCGATTACCTGGTCGATCCCCATGACTTTGCTTACCATTGATTTAAGCTCCGGGAATATAGGATGATCTTTATTAGCCATATAATGAACTTGGCGTCCGTTTTTTTCAGATTTCAAAAGATTGGTTCTTGTAAGCTGATTTAATTCTTCACGGATTGAATTGGTTGAAACATTAAATTCCTTGGCGAGTTCTCTAAGGTATGATTTGGTTTCAGGGTTAAAGAAAAAACGGATTAATAGCTTTATACGTGTTTTGGATGATATTATGCCGGAAAATATATTATCCATACCATACTCCTTTATGAGCAGTTATTCTACTCATAACATTATCAAAAATAGGAGTCAATAAATATTTAGAAGGGTTCGAGGGGCGGCAACAGGAAGAGAATATCGTACATCGAATATCGAATTTCGAAGAAAGAAACATCGCCTGAATCGGATACAACTATTAGAATTATTTTAGCATTCGTGCCAATGCCTCAAGCGCCATGTAATATCCGTCATGACCGAATCCGCAGAGAGTGGCAGTTGCAACTTCTGCTATCATTGATTTCTGCCGGAATGGCTCTCTTTTATAAATATTAGAGAGATGTACCTCTATAACAGGGGCTTTAATCAGGAGAATAGCATCCCTTATTGCGATGCTTGTATGAGTATATGCACCTGAATTTATTATAAGACCTTCATATTTCTGGGAGGCTTCCTGGATTTTATCCACGATTGCTCCCTCATGATTGGACTGGAATGTATCTACGACAATGCCAAGTTTTTTCCCAAGGTTAAGAAGGTTTTTATTGATATCGTTAAAACTTGTTGTTCCGTATATTCTGGGCTCTCTTTTCCCGAGCATGTTAAGGTTGGGGCCGTGAATCACAAGAATTTTTTTTGAAGCCATTATCGTCTCCCTGTTTTTATTTACGTGCAGCTACTATGCCGCAGATGTGCGCTGAATATCATTGATATTGATAATTATTCAGTTTGTTAAGACTATAGGCTATAGTCTGTTTGCAATGTCTCCTGCCTGATAGCCTAAAGCCTAATAACCTATTAATCTTTTTTTTAAAAATATGCTGTAAGGGCTTACTTTGTTTAATTCCGGATTCTGGCTTATTAGCAATTACTCTATCTCTTTTAAAAGCTTTATCGTGTCCTTGTAATTACTGCTGCCAAAAATAGCCGATCCTGCAACGAAAACATCAGCCCCTGCAATTGAAATATCTCTTATTGTATCCTTATTTACCCCACCATCGACTTCGATTAAAGTCGAAAGGTCTTTCTCTTTTATCATTTTTGAAAGAGCTTTAATTTTATCCAGGCTGTTTCTGATAAAAGCCTGCCCGCCGAAGCCGGGATTGACGCTCATGATAAGAACAAAGTCAATATATTCAAGAACCCATTCGATTGCTGAAAGGGGAGTAGACGGATTCAGCGCTACACCGGGTTTTACACCCAATTCCTTTATAAGCTGTATCGTTCTGTTTAAATGGGTGCATGCTTCAACCTGGACAGAGATGAAGGAGGCGCCTGCTTTGGCAAAATCAGGTATAAAGCGGTTCGCGTTTTCTATCATCAGATGCACATCGATCGGAAGAGCAGTAACCCGCCTGGCAGCTTCAACAACCAGGGGCCCCATGGTTATATTGGGAACAAAATGCCCGTCCATCACATCAACATGGATCCAGTCCGCCCCGGCTTTTTCAACAGATTTTATTTCTTCTCCAAGTCGGGAAAAATCTGCGGATAATATTGAAGGCGCTATCTGTTTCATCTTCGCTCCATTGCAAAAAGTTTTTTAAAGGGGATAATATCAGGCTTTACGATAGCATCATCAACATAAATAAGTATGAAATTATCCGGATCTTTGGGAATAAACAGCGTTGTCTCCTCAGATGGTTTTATCAGGCTGTCAAAAATATCTGTAGCTGTCCCGTTTCTGTAAAGCTCCACTCGTACATGTCTTGAGATAAAACCATTTGCTATTCTGTACCTGAAAAAATATGAGTTGTCTAAATTAAAAATATTTTGCCGGTTCATCTCCGCCGGTTCTTTGTTTATTACAAGATTTACAGCCGTCTTTTCAGAAACCGGGTATCCGGAAAGCGGTTCCTGGCTTACAACAATATTGCTTGGTTTTTCAGCGTCGAAAAAGTATTTGATTTTCCCCTGGATCAGCCTGTTTTTTTCAATAAGCAGAATCGCCTCTCCGGGTGAAAGGCCGTAAAGATCCGGCATTTTGTATTTGTTTGCCATCACTCCTGCGCTGACCAGCAGATCAACGCATTTTTTCCTTTCAATCTCTTTGCCTTCCGGAGGATTATGAGTGACTATTTCATCCCTTTCAATATTATTCATGCATACTGACGAGACATTTGCTTCGCAAAGGTCATTTTCTTCAAGTATAATACGTGCCTGCTGAATCGGCAGTCCTGCAAGGTCAGGCATAAGAATAGTTGTTGCGCCTTTTGAGATTGTTATCCTGATATCTCTTCCTTTTTTAACTTCGGATCCGGGTTCCGGTGCCTGCCTTATTACGTGGTTCTTTGGGATTTCTGAGCTGTATTCCGAACCTCTGACTTTTGTATTCAAACCTAGTCCTGTCAGGGATTCCAGCACATATATAACATCTTTCCCGACAAGTTCAGGCACCACGACCGTATCTTCGCTTTTGATTATCAATGTAAGGGAAAGATATGTGCTTGCCGCAAACACGGCAATAAAAATTAATACCAGAGCAGATATTTTTGCAATTTTTGAAATCACATTATCCGTTTAAAGCGAACAGAAAAAAATCCATCCATATTATTGATATGGGGATAAGTTCTAATAAACCCCCTGCTGTTTAATAAGCCACATGAACTCTCAGGCAGATAAAGCGTATTATTATCAATACCAAAATCAGGGCGCTTTATCAAAAATTCTTTTAAAACTTCTTCGGTTTCTTCAGGTTCCGTGCTGCACACGGCATATACAATTATGCCTGACGGCTTTAACAGGTTTGCAAGATTATTAAGAAAAAGAAGCTGCCTCCTTTTATAATGCAGCAGTTTCTTCTCCGGTAGTTTCCATTTTACGTCAGGATTTCTGCGAATGACACCCATGTTTGAACAAGGGGCATCCAGGAGAATCCGGTCAAAATGTCCGTAATAGTTTTTTGATATCAAATGATTTTCAATATTATCTTTTACAGTTGTAACATTTGTTATGCCGAGCCGCTTCATTTCACTGTTCAGCTTATCCAGTTTATTCTTATCGATGTCGAGCGCCGTTATCTTGCCGCTGTTTTTCATCAACTGGCCGATATGTCCTGTTTTGCCTCCGAGTCCGGCGCATGCGTCCAGAACCGAATCGCCAGGCCTGGGGTCAAGCAGCATGGTTATAAGCTGTGCCGCTTCATCCTGAACCTGGAACCAGCCGTTTTTAAATGTTTCCATTTCGTGAATGCTCTTTTTCGGGTTTGAGAAAGAGATTCCGAACGGAGAATGAACGGTAGGTCCGATATTCCGGGTATCGGATTCCATGCGGTTTAAGAGTTCCTTGCGATTTGTTTTAAGCGTGTTAACCCTTATGGTAATCGGCGGAATTACATTAATGGCATCACACAGCTCAATTGTCTGACTTTTACCGATAAGTTTAATCCATCTATTTATCATCCATTCAGGAAAAGATTTGTTGACGGAAAGAGCATATCCGGGTTCTTTCAAATCATCCGGAAAAGGGAGTTTCCCATACTCTCTTGATGCTTTCCGCAGAACGGCGTTTACATATCCCGACCCTTGTTTTCCAGCGGAATGTTTCGCCATTTCAACAGAAGTGTTTACTGCCGCGGAAACAGGTATCCTGTTCAGGTAAATGATCTGGAAAAGACCAATGCGCAGAATATTTATAATTTCAAATTTTGTTTTTTTTATGGGCATTTTGGAAAAATGACTTATTATCCAATCGAGCTTTCCTCTCCACCTGAGGACACCGTATAAAATTGCATTGAAAAGTGATCTTTCCCGTTTTGAAAGAAGAAGATCCTTCTGAAACTCTTCAAGCAGGTTATCGAGAGTTTTATCGTTTTTGTTGAGTTTGTTTAAGACATGAAGCGCCAGGCTTCGGGCATCATTCATGGAAAGTTATACCTTTATGGATAATCACCAAAAAGTGATCAGTAATGAGTGATCAGGGACCAGGAATGCGGTTTCAATCCATCTGAGGATGACGTTTTTAAGAAAGAGCACGTCCTGGTTATCCGAGAATGGTCCCCGGAGAAATATTGCTTCCGCACAGATATTCTTTGATAGAGAGACGTTTTCCGGATTCCTTCTGTATTTCTCTTATTGATAAAAGATCTTTTCCGGTTGCAATACATAATTTATCCCGTTCTGCCACTGTAACTTTACCGGGATTTTCTTGTGTATCGCCGTAAAAAACATCGGAGTCCAATATTTTGATTCGTATGTTTCCTATGAAAGTGAATGCGCCGGGCCACGGTGTCATTCCGCGAATAAAAGCTTCTATTTCTCCGGCAGGTTTCGACCAGTCTATGAGTCCGTCTTTTTTCCTGAGCATCGGAGCGTATGTTGCTTGAGAATTATCTTGCGATACAGGCGTTATGCTGTTTGTGCTGAAACCTGATATGGTCAGTATAAGAAGATCTCCTGCCACAACTGATAGACGGTCGTGAAGTGATGCGGATGTTTCCCTGGGTGATATAACAGTTTTTTCGGATAACAGGATATTCCCGGTATCAAGGCCTTCGTCCATCAGCATCGAGGTTACGCCCGTATCTTTCTCCATGTTGATGATTGCCCACTGAATCGGCGCGGGACCCCGGTATTTCGGAAGGAGAGACGCATGCAGGTTGATCGCGCCCTTTTTAGGGATCGAGAGAAGCTGTTTTGTCAAAATATGCCCGAAAGCGATGACAACAAATATATCAGGGGAAAGAGCTTCGATTTTTTCATAAAATTCGCGAGTTTTAATTGATACCGGCTGGAAAACATCAAATCCCAGTTTAACAGCAGCCTCTTTCACAGGAGAATAGATTACTTTTTGACCTCGTCCTTTCGGACGGTCAGGCTGTGTAACAACAAGGGCAATCTCATGGCCGGAATTATGCAGGGCTTTTAATGATGGTACTGCAAAATCCGGGGTGCCCATGAATATGATTCTTTGCCTATTTATCATCTTGCTTAAGCTGTTTGATGATACGCCTTTTATAGAGTTCACGTTTCAAAGCACTTACCCGGTCGATGAATAATATCCCGTTCAAATGGTCTATTTCATGCTGCAGAATAATTGCAAGATATTCTTTTGCTTCTATCTGTAATGGTTTTCCCTCCCTGTCGAGAGCTTCAACAAGAAGCGATGCAGCCCTTTTCACATCGGATCTGAAATCGGGCACGCTCAGGCAGCCTTCATTTTCGGAAACGGTCTCCCCATGAGTTTCAATTATTTTGGGATTTAGAAGAACCGTCAGTGCTTTACGGTCTTCACCGTAAGAAGGATCATAAACGATCACGCTTTTATCATAACCCACCTGGATCGATGCAAGACCGATTCCGGGAGCCTCATACATCGTTTCGATCATGTCATCTATAGTCTTCTGAAGAGCTCCATCGATATTCATTACTGGCTTTGCAGTTTTTTTAAGGTATTTCTCAGGATATGCAAGTATATCGAGTAATGCCATAATTAAACTCCGCTTTTGACTTTACCATACGGATTGTTGGTATATCCAATGCTTATTCCGGTCACTGTTGCCGAGAAAAGACCGGTTATTATTACCGGAAGCATTTGCACAAGGTGATTTACCAATGTATAGCCTGCCGCATCTTTAGCGGATATTCCAAAAACAGACATTGCAAAAATACCGCCTGCTTCCCAGAGACCCCAGTAACCGGGAGCGGAAGGGAGAGCTATAAAGAAACAAACAATAATCATAACCGCTGTAAGTTTGGTAAAGGAGAGATTGATTCCAGGGCAGCCGAGTGCCAGCAGGTAATATGAAAAAGAGGTAAGCGCCCAGACCGCCAGGGTACAGCAGAAGGATATCAATAATATCCGGGGGTGCCTGATCAGCATAAAACCGTTTGAAAAATTTTCCAGGATGCGCAGAGCCGGAACAGAGATCTTGTCTCCGATTCTCTTTTTGAAAGACGTATTTGCAAAGAAGAAGATATGTGGCAATTTCATAATAATAACACCCATGAAATTTCTG
The DNA here is from genome assembly GCA_003818505.1 of Desulfobacteraceae bacterium. Classification (GTDB taxonomy): domain Bacteria; phylum Desulfobacterota; class Desulfobacteria; order Desulfobacterales; family RPRI01; genus RPRI01. Next base: position 10,868 of record RPRI01000141.1, read on the forward strand.
GTTTTACTGAAAAAAACAAGGAAACTGCCTGCGACAAGTATTGCGCCTGTTCCGGCGAGATTTTTACCTGCACGAGAAAGATCCGTGCTGTTTAACCGGTAGCCTCCGAAATCAACAACAAGATCGGGGTCAATTTTTATGTATGCCAATATGGCTATAAAAAGAATAACCAGAAAAATGCCGTCGAATATCCGCTCGACAGCAACTGTGGCTAATCCTGTTGAAAATGGTATTTTTTCATTTTTCGCCAGGATGGCCGGCCTTGCCGCCTCTCCTAATCTTCCAGGAAGTACGCAGTTTAACATAAATCCGGTCATCAGGGGATGAAAAGCATGCTTAAAGCTTATTCTCCGGACAGGTTCAAGTATTGACTGCCATCGTAATGCCCGAATCAGAAAAGTTGAAAGGCTTGCAGCGACGGCAGGTATTATCCAAAAATAGTTTATGGAAGATATGTAAGCTGAAAGGTCATGAAGCGGAATATTTCTGAAGGCAATGTATAATGCTGCAACAGAGATTGCGGTGCCAATGAAAAGGGAGATGGTTTTATTTCTGAACAACATCTTACAGAGATAATATCCTTCGCGCCATATCAATATCTTTTTTTATCTGTTCAGAAAGCTCATCAATATCGGAAAATTTCAGTTCATCCCTGATTCTGTTGATGAAATTTACCTTGATATTGCGGCCATAAATGTTTTCGTTGAAATCAAGGATGTGTACTTCAACTGTAAAAATATTATCCTCAAATGTGGGACTGTACCCGATGTTGGCCACACCCTTGAACCTGGATTCCATGCATTCTACTGTTACCGCATAAACTCCTGTTTTGGGACAAAGTTCATCCTGCAGTTTAATATTTGCCGTAGGAAATCCTAGAAGCCTGCCGCCCCTGTTGCGGCCGGTCATAACTGTTCCTCTTACCTGGTAATAACGGCCAAGAAGCTGCTGCGCTTCGGCAACTTTTCCGTCGGTTACCAGATCGCGGATTTTTGTGCTGCTTATGCGCTCCTGCAGATTGTTTGAAATCTGTATCCAGTTGGTGACTATTACTTCAAAATCATATTCCTTTGCGCATCTCTTTAAGAATTCCAGATTACCTTCACGGTTTTTTCCGAAAGTGTAGTCTTTACCAATAACAATTGCCTTCATTCCAATTTTTTTGACAAGAAAGTCCCTGACAAAATCTCTTGCGGGTATTGATGCAAAATCAAGGGTAAAAGGAACACAAATTAAAACGTCTATACCTGTTTTTTCAATAAGTTCTGCCTTTTGCTCGTGCACGGTTATGAGAGGGGGATGACCGTTTTGTTTTAACACTCTAATTGGATGAGGATGAAATGTAATTGCTACGGAAGTTCCGTTTATAGCATCTGCCTTTTCAATAACTTCATGGAAAAGAGCCTGATGTCCTATATGCACGCCGTCAAAATTACCTATTGTTATTACGGCATTATCAAATGGTTTTGTAATGGATTCAATTTTATCTATAAGTTTCATTATTTAATTTCCGTGAGCACTTATAATACGCTTGACAAAATATTAAAAAAAAATTAACTATCCTAACTCGAAATTTTAAGCAAACTTTTATTTACGTGCCGAAGTGGCGGAACTGGTAGACGCGCTAGGTTCAGGGTCTAGTGGAGAGTTCTCCATCGGGGTTCAAGTCCCCGCTTCGGCACCACAATAAAAACAGGGGGTTAGCCAGTTTATCGGTTAATCCCCTTTCGCTTTTAAAGGCACTTGGTCAACGGTTTGGTCAACACTTTTTTTATCCCCACTTCGTTACCACTTACTATAAGCATGATAATTCCAGGTTCAATATCCACTTAATACCTCTAATACCACTTTATTTCCCACGGGACTTGCTGGCTACTTCAAGTTCTATAACGAAAAGAGATGGCATAATAATTTTGACAGGAAGACTCCGGCTATGGTTTATTACAACTTTCTACCACAGAAACTGGCTGCGTCATAACCATGAACCAAGAGCAGATTCCCACCTATAAACCCCTATTTCCTGTCCAAACAACCCCGACCACCTCTGTTTTTTGTCTATGCTCTCCACCATTCTTAGGCGATATAAGCAGGCCGTCATCGAACTTTGGGTCGATCACGCCTGCTGGCATAAAGGCAAACGGATAATGGAATTTCTCAGTATTCATAAGCGATTAAAAATCGAATATATTCCAAAGTACCATCCGGAACTTAATTTCCAAGAGAGACTGTGGCGCATAATGCGTTATGAAGAAACCACA
>RPRI01000142.1 GCA_003818505.1 Desulfobacteraceae bacterium
AACCCTCGGGCCCGGCTGGATGCCGTGAATCATCATGGCTCCGGCCATCATGGCCAGCACCACATTTGGCGGTATCCCCAATGTGAGAAGGGGAACAAAAGAAGTCTGAGCTGCAGCATTATTTGCCGATTCCGGGGCAGCAACACCTCGAATATTTCCTTTCCCAAAGCTTTCGGGGTCGCGGGCGCTTTTTTTTTCAAGCATATAGGCGGTGAAGGAAGCCAGAATTGCGCCACCTCCAGGCAGAATGCCCAGAAGAGATCCGCACAGGGTACCACGAAACATTGCCGGAATCGCTACTTTGAGATCCTTCCTTGTCAGCCAGAACCCGGTAAGTTTGCTTTTAAGGATATCTCGCTTTTCCCGTTTTTCCAAGCTGTTGATGATATCGCAGATGCCAAAAAGCCCCATGGCCAAGGAAACGAAGCCAATCCCATCCGAAAGTTCAAGGATGCCGAAGGTGAACCGATGAGTGCCGCTGGTTATATCGGTGCCAACCATTCCAAGAAGCAGGCCGAGTACGATCATGCCGATTGCTTTAAGCATAGAGCCGGATGCCAGCACGACCGAACCGATCAGGCCGAACACCATGAGCGAAAAATATTCGGCAGGCCCAAATTTAAAAGCCAGTTCTGAAAGGGGCACTGCCAGCACAGCAAGGACGACTGTAGCGAATGAACCTGCCACGAAGGAACTTATAGCCGCAATGGAAAGAGCCGCGCCCGCCCTGCCTTGCCGGGCCATCTGGTGTCCGTCAAGGCAGGTGACCACCGAGGATGCTTCCCCCGGCACATTCACCAAAATGGAAGTGGTGGATCCGCCGTATTGTGCGCCGTAGTAAATGCCTGCCAGCATGATCAGAGCTGAAACCGGTGGGAGGGCAAAAGTGGTGGGCAGAAGAATAGCAATGGTCTGAACCGGGCCGATTCCTGGCAGGACGCCTATCAGTGTGCCGATCAGCGTCCCCACCAGACAGTAGAAAAGGTTCATAGGAGATATGGCAGTCTGAAAACCGAGGCATAGATTGGACAGCAATTCCATTGACTTATCCCCCGGGGGTCAAATTAGACCAGCCAAAAACCATGGCCAGATTTGTATATTAAACTCAAGGAAATACACGAAGACCATAAAAACAATTCCTACAAGAACGGCGGCGTTCAACAGTGCTTCTTTCCATCGGAATTCATGGCTGGCCATACTGGCCATGACCACCAGAACGACTGTTGACAACAGCAGCCCCACAGGCCTCAGAATCAGGCTGAAAAGCACCACCGATGAAAGGATGAGTGCAAGCGGTTTAAGCTGCCACGAAGGACTATCCTGTGATTCATTGGTCAGAACAGTGCTTGTGACAACGAGCACTGTTCCTAATATTGCCAGGAGCAAACCGAGGAGAAAGGGGAAGTAACCGGGGCCCATATTGGCGCTCGCACCGATCGTGTATTTTGTGGAAATAAACATGGCCGCCGCTCCAAAGAGCAGAAACATTATACCAGTGAAAAAATCTTTGGAGCGGCGGATATGCATCATTCCGCCTTGAATCCCGAAGCCTTGATAACGGGTGTCCACCGTTCCCGATCCTTCTTCAAGGTTGCTGCTAACTCCTCGGGAGTGCTTCCCGATGGATCGCTCCCCATTCCCTGAATTTTTTGCGCGACATCAGGCATTTTAACCGCTTTGGCGATAGCCGTACTCAGCTTATTAATAATTGCTTTTGGCGTCTTGGCCGGGACAACAAAGGCATTCCATCCCACTCCCTCAATTTCAGGCAAGCCCTGCTCCTTAAAAGTTGGAATATCCTGTTTCTTTCTGGACATGCCAGCCGTGGCCAGAATACGGATTTTGTCAGGATGATAAGCGGATTGAGTGTCATAGGCATCGACTCCGATGGGGATCTGCCCGCCGATCAAGGCTGTAGCCAGGGGTCCGGAACCGTTATAGGATAGGTGTACCATTTCAACGCCAGCAGCTTTGCCGATCATGAGTCCAAAGAAATGGGGCAGACTTCCGGCAGCCGGAGACCCGAAATTGGCCTGTTTAGGGTTCTTTTTAATCCATTCGATCAGGCCTTTAACATCCTGCACCGTCGAGCTTACTGGAACCGATACGCAAAACTGATAGGTGCTTGAGATAGATACCGGTGCAAAGTCGGCGTCGGGATCATAGCCAAGTTTTGAGAATATTACTGGAGCCACGACAAAAAGGGCAGGGTTTACAACCAGAATTGTAGAGCCGTCCGCAGGCTGATTTTTGGCGTATTCAACTCCGATTCGGCCACCAGCGCCCGGTTTGTTTTCCACAATGACCGTCTGACCCAGAGAATCCTTTAGCTTATCGGCAATGAGTCGGGCCTGCACATCCGATCCTCCTCCGGCAGGGTAAGGCACAATGATTTTGATTGGTCCTTTGATATCCTGAGCCAAAGGTGTTCCGACCCAACAAAGGCCAGCGATAAAAGCAATTAAAAGAATAACACACGACCGATTGATGAAAGAACGCATGCAAACCTCCATTTTTAATTGTGGGGATAAATAAATTGCCTCCTGATTTTTACTTTTTGACGAAATTGAAATATGCTTGACTTATTATGACTAATGTTATACATATAATATTAGTCATGTCAAGAAATTTTTGTGGAGATTTATTGTTGATTGGACATGTAAAATGTCGATGAGTTAAACGTCACAAAACACATTTATGTATTGTAAAAGATGAAATTCAGGCCTGTCAAACAGAATCGAATTGCTATCGGGATCGTTAATCAGCTTAAGGATGCGATTTTTTCCGGACAATTTAAGTCAGGCGAGCGGATACCTACTGAGCGTGAGTTGACGGAGCATTTTCAGGTGAGCCGCGTGGTTGTTCGGGAGGCCGTCCGGGAGCTCGAAATCAGAGGACTGGTCAAGATCCTCCAGGGGCCGACCGGCGGGGCTTATGTTGCCGATCTTACATTTGACCAACTTAACAATGCCCTCCTGGATCTCTTCTTGTGCAACAAGCTTTCGGTGGCTGAGTTGATCCAAACGCGGATACTCATAGAGATGGAAATTGCTCGGCTTGCAGCAACGCGCGTGAATGCTGAATTCGCCCGGCGGCTGCAGGAAGCCTTGGATGCCGAGGCGTTTGAAGACCTTTCCCATGCCGAATTTGTTTTCAACCGTCTCATGGTTCATAAGATACTGGCGGAAATGTGCGGCAATCGGCTCCTTCAGGCTATTGCAAGCTCCCTTCACCGCTTGATTGGGGAACTGCTTTTGGAAGTAAAACCGGTCAATAAAATAATCCACCGGCAGGAGGAACATGCAGAGATAGTCTACGCCATTTTGGCAGGAAACACAAGCGGCGCTGAAGAGGCTATGAAAAAGCATCTAAGCAGTGTAGGTAAGAAACTAATTCAACTTGAAGAAGCCTATCGCAAGCGAAAAAAACTGACCCTATGAGAGCAGGGGGAGAACAGTGAAAATCGTTTCTGGAGAAGTCATTCCCATCAGCATCCCGCTTAATAAACCATTTGTCATTGCTTCAGGCAAACTAACAAACTCCAATCATGTTCTGGTCCGGCTTATTGATGAGAGAGGCATTGTTGGCTGGGGTGAAACTACAACTTTCATGGAAGTGTATGGTTACGACCAAAAAAATCTTTTCAATGTCTTGAATGACTACTTGATTCCTGCCATAATAGCAGTGGAGTTTGGCAATCCGGAAGATCTGCATCGTCGCCTTGACCGAGTTGTACCACATAATCAAATGGCTAAAGCCGGAATTGATCTTGCCGTCTATGACCTGATAGCAAAGGCTGCTCGCTTGCCCCTATGGGCCGTTCTCGGCGAAAAACGGCTGAATCATATACCGCTTATCGGCGTTGTGGATATTTGCCCTCCTGAATCCGCGTCTTCTTCGGCCGCCGAACAGGCGGCCAAGGGCTTTCAGACTATAAAAATCAAAATTGGCCGGGATTCTTCAGCGGATATCCGGCGGGTCGAGGCAGTGCGAAAAGCGATTGGTGACGGTATCCGCCTGAGGGTTGATGGGAATTGCGGCTATGATCGGGATACTGCGTTTCGAGTGTTCACCAAAATGGATGACTATGGCCTCGAATGGATCGAACAACCGCTGCCGGCTTGGGATTTGGAAGGGATGGCCTTGCTGGCCCGACGATTGCTAACTCCCATTGCGATGGATGAGAGTATCTATACCGTTCACGATGCTAAACGCTGTATTGCCATGGGCGCAGCCGATGTTGTCAATATCAAAATTCCCAAGTGCGGCGGGATTTTTCACTGCCGGGAAATTGCTGCTCTATGCGAGGCCTCCGGGGTAGCCTGCTTTCTGGGAGGATGCCTCGAAACCTCACCCGGAATGGCAGCGGCAATGCATTTTTATGCAGCCACTCCCAACATAATTTCTGCAACAGAGATACAGGGCGTTCTTTTCTATGTGGATGATGTGGTGGTCAACCCTATTCACGTAGCCAATGGTTTTGCGGTGTTACCCGATACGTCTGGTTTAGGGGTCACCATCGATGAAGAGAAAGTAGCCCGTTATCGAATCGATTTTTAGACATTGGATATGAAATGGAAATGATAAACAGATGGCCTTGTTCGCCTCTGCTGAGGATAACAGAGAGATATCTTTGACATAGTAAAAAGCTCCCCTCTTATCCCTCTTACCAAAGGGAGAGTTATAAGGAAAACAGAGCATGTCACATGAAGATAAACAATGTGATGCAGTTGATCTTATAATTTACAAGCATCCGGCGGAATTACTTCAAAATCTAATACGGTTTGATACAACCAATCCGCCCGGCAACGAAACCGGATGCGTAAACTATATTAATAACCTGCTGAAAAGAGTCGGTTTCGAAACTCATATCTTAGCTAAAGATTCGAACCGGTCCAACCTGATTACCCGCTTAAAGGGACAGGGCAGCGCTCCGCCGCTTATGCTTTACGGACACGTTGATGTGGTTACCACAACCAGCCAGAACTGGACTTATCCGCCTTTTGAGGCAAAAGAAGTTAATGGCTTTATATGGGGACGTGGAGCTCTGGATATGAAATGCGGAGTAGCCATGATGGTAGCTGCAATTATTCGTGCCAAAGCAGAAGCTTTAATCCCCCGCGGCGATATCTTGCTCGCAATTCTATCGGATGAGGAAGCCGGCAGTCATTTCGGCGCCAGATATCTGGTTGATAACCATCCTGAGCAATTTGAAGATATCAGATATGCAATCGGTGAATTCGGTGGCTATTCAATGTACATCGGTGGGAAAAAATTCTACCCTATTCAAATCGCTGAAAAGACTGCTTGCTGGATTAGAGCTACTGTGCGCGGCCCGAGCGGTCATGGTGCTCGTCCAATGAGAGACGGCACAATGGCAAATCTGGGGAGATTTTTAAGTCAACTGGATAAAAACCGCCTTCCTGTACATATCACGCCTGCGACACGCCGGATGATTGAAGCCATATCATCCAATCTGCCTTTCCCCAAAGGCATGATTCTGAACGGACTGCTTGTTCCCACCCTTACAGATATAATTTTTAAAACGCTTGGCGAAAATGCGCAATATTTTGAGCCTCTGCTTCACAATACAGTCAACGCCACAATAGTCCGTGGCGGGAATAAAATTAACGTGATTCCCGGTGAGATCACAGTCGATCTGGATGGTCGCATCCTGCCAGGTTTGAGCCCCGATGATATTATAGCTGAACTGCGTCAAATCACAGGAGATAAAGTAAAGTATGAAACACTAAAATATGATCCTTACCCCGCTGAATCTGATATGGGCCTGTTCGATACATTATCTGGTATTCTGAGTGACGCAGATCCTGAAGGAATATCGGTGCCATTGATACTTCCCGGAGTTACGGATGCTCGTATTTTTGCACGGCTGGGCATTCAAACATATGGATTTATGCCAATGTCGCTTCCATGCGGATTCAATTTTTTCGAGACTATTCATGCCGCAGATGAGCGGATTCCTGTTGAAGCGGTAGCCTTTGGGACAGATGCAATTTTTGAATTGCTGAAGCGTTATAAAGGATAATCATTAACATTATGAAACAATTATTGTTGACAGTATCGTAAAAAGCCATTTTATCCGCTTAGGCGTAGAGTTTTTTCCAAAGTTATGAAAGGAATGCGGAGAAAAGGATTGCGACTGTTATAGGGTGGATGATATTCTAAAGAAATAGATTTAACTTTATAATCAGTCGGTTCTTCGGGTCTTTAACCGAAGGATTTTGTAAATGAATCATTTTAATAGGGAGGACCAATAATGTCAGAGATTATTGAAATCATTAATGCAAGAAGAAGCGTGAGAAAATACGAAGAGAAGGAGGTGCCTGAGGAAGTATTAAATTCAGTCCTTGAAGCTGTTAGATGGTCTCCATCCTGGGCAAATACACAGTGCTGGGAACTTGTAGTTATAAAGGACAAGACAATCAGAGAGAATCTGAAGGAAACGATTCTTCCGAAAAACCCGGCTACAAATGCAATCACACAGGCGCCTGTTCTTCTCGCGGTTTGCGGCAAGCTTAAAAGCTCCGGATTCTACAATAACACTGTTACCACAAAATTCGGGGACTGGTTCATGTTTGATCTCGGCCTTTTTACCCAGACCCTTTGCCTTGCCGCACGCGCCCTTGGCCTTGGAACTGTTGTGGTAGGTCTTTTCGATCATGACAAGGCAAAGAGAATTATTAAAGTGCCTGAAGGATACGAGCTTGTCGCACTTGTTCCTCTCGGATATCCGGCAAAGATCTCTTCCGCTCCGCAGCGAAGAGAGATCCGTGAATTTGTTCATTTCAACACCTTTTAACTTTTTACAAAGCCGTCAATTGTTCTTTGAACAGGGGAGGCATAAAAGCTTGCCGTTTTTTCCTGAAAGCATCTTCGTCTGCATTGTCATTTCACCGCATATCGCACATGATACTGAAGGCGCAAGAGTTGAGTATGGCGGTACGGGACCCCCGGATGGTTTTGCAGTAAAAACTTCATCGAAAGGCCTTGAAAAAAGGTCTATGGCTTTTAAAAGCCTCTGGCGAATCATCTCCTGCTCTTTGGCGGTTCCTGCGGATATGGCTTTTTCCAGCGTTTCAAATTCATCCTTATGTTTACCGGCATAAATGAAGGATATTTTTCTTGAGAATCTGTAAGCCTGTCCTTTTGATCTGTTAACTATGGTGTATGCGTTTTTGCCGTAATCATTAATTATCAGATTCCTTTTTCCCGCTGTTGTGCCGAGCATGACCTGGAGTGCATCGATTGCGCACGAGTCGTTTTCACAGACGGCTACGACCTCTTCATCCGTCGAATGCCTGAGGCCGAGCAGTCGAATGCTCTCTTTTGCTACAATGTATCCATAGACAAGACCGGGGCACAGATGTCCATGAAAGGCTACGCATTGCCTGAGGTCGGAAGGTATTTCAGCTTTTGTTTTATCGTTTTCCAAGCAGGCCTCCTTTGTGCAGCAAATTGCTGCTTTGCCGTATGAAATATGGTTTTTTACGAATTCATCATTTTTGATGCCTTCGTAAGAAGCAATTTTATGCCGCTTTGCGGCAATCTATATTCGACGAACTTGTTGGAAGTCTAAATATGCTCTCTTAGCCCCGATAAACGGGATAAGTAAGTTTATGAAATTATTTCCTGCTGGAAATAATTTCTAACTTACTAATGAGCTTTTTGGGGATTTTTAATCACTTTGCTAAATCACAAGAAGGTTTGGGCTGACGCCCTCAAGGGCTTGTGATTTTTAACGCTCAGTTCTTTAAAAATCTGTTTCCCAAAAATCTCAAATGCGTTCGCATATGACTTCCAACTGGTTCATTATGATCGATGAGTTCGTTGGAAGTCGAAAAAGCTCGTCACTTCCGTGAAAACGGGAGTCCGGAAGTATTTGCAAAGGCTGGCGTCCCATTTTCGAAGAAATAACGAAAAAAGGGAAATCCGGACTTTTACGGGTCCGTCTATTTTTAACTGAAGGTAAATTAACTATTATGTTCACCGAATTTGCAAGCTTTTTTTCAAATCTTTTTGTAATATTTTCATTTTCATTTTTTGTGGCTTTGACCGGAGCCATGGCGCCGGGTCCTCTTCTTACATATACGATAATAAAATCCGCGAAAGCTACAACACGCGGGTATCTCATGGGAATATGGATTATAGCCGGTCATGCACTGCTTGAAATGGGAATAATAGTATTTCTCCTGTTAGGTTTCTCCTTCGTACTGAAAAACATTTTTGTTGTACGCGCAATCGGAATAACAGGAGGCCTGATTCTTGTTTATTTCGGCGGTTCAATTTTAAGAGACCTCTATCTTGGAAAAATATCAGTCAGCTTTCTCGACGGCAAGTCAGATCAGTCCGGCAGCCCTTCAGAAACTGAGAAAACGGGATTTGATAATCCTGTCGCGGGAGGAATCATGATCTCCATGTCAAATCCCTACTGGTGGATCTGGTGGGCTTCGATAGGATTTGCATTCATGGTTCAGTTTGAAATTTCCTTCAGGGAATGGCCGAAGCTTATTGCTTTTTTTCTTGGACATGAAGCAGGTGATCTGATCTGGTATCTTATAGTATCATTTCTTGCCTTCTTCGGTCTCCGCCGCCTGAACAAAAAAGCATACTACGGAATACTCGCATTCTGCGGTCTTTTCATGATTTTGTTCGGAATCTATCTGGGAAGTTCCCCTTTTTTAAAGCCGGAATAGAATATGACTGACATTTTGCTTATACAGCCCCCGGTAAGGGATTTCTATCTTACGGCAAAAAGAACAATTCCATACGGGCTGTCCTGCATTGCATCGTCTCTTCTGAATGCCGGCTTTTCGGTTGAGATATTTGACGCTCTTGCAACTTCAAAATCCCGCAAACTTCAATTTCCCGAAGAAATGGCCTATCTTGATGAATATTACGGAAAAGAAGACGTATCCCCGTTTGCACTTTTCAACAATTTTAAACATTTCGGATACGGCTTTGAACGCATAGGTAAAAAAGCGGCAAAATCGGGCGCCTGGCTTGTCGGTATATCATCCCTGTTTACACCCTATGCCGGTTACGCTTTAAAGACTGCAGAGACAGTAAAAGCTTTTATCCCTTCATGTAAAACTGTGCTCGGAGGACATCATCCCACCTCGCTTCCTGAAAGCATAATGAAAAATGGAGCGGTCGATTATGTGATTCGAGGTGAGGGAGAAATCTCCATGCCGCTTCTGGCCGGAGCAATAAAAACCGGTAAGAGCCTTGATTTGATACCCGGGATTGTCTTCCGGGGAAAAGACGGCGGCATAAAAATAAATGAACCGGCAGTGATTAAAAACCTGGACGACCTGCCTTTCCCCGCAACTTGTTATTTAAAGCAGGACTTTTATAAAAGAGGTAATAGTGCAAGCGCCGTTATTTCGGCCAGCAGGGGATGCCCGATGAAATGTTCATACTGCTCTGTAGGCACTTCATCATTCAATAGATACAGGAGAAGAAGCGTAGAGTCGGTTCTCGGAGAACTTGAAAATCTTATGAATGAGAATAAAACCGCTTTCATAGATTTTGAAGATGAAAATCTCTCTTTGGACAGAAAATGGTTCATTGCTCTTCTGAATGGAATAAAAACAAGGTATGGGAAGTCGGGCATAGAGTTGAGGGCGATGAACGGGCTCTTTCCTTCATCTCTTGATGAAGAGGCAGTGATGCTCATGAAAGAGGCAGGCTTCAAAACCCTGAATCTTTCCCTCGGCTCTTTTGCTGCAGCACAGCTTGAAAGATTCTGCAGACCCGATGTCAGGGAAGGTTTCGAAAGGGCTCTTCTGTTCGCGGAAAAATATGAACTTAACGCTGTGGGGTACATTATCGCAGGGGCTCCATTTCAGAACCCGGAAGATTCCGTTTCTGATCTTCTTTGTCTTGCCGGAAGAAGGGTTCTGGCCGGGGTTTCAATTTTCTATCCATCGCCGGGTAGTCCCGATTTCAAACTCTGCGATAAGCTGGGAATACTTCCTGAAACGTTTTCCCTCATGCGTTCAAGCGCTATTCCCCTTTCCCATACGACAAGCAGGAAGCAGGCAGTTACGCTTCTGAGGCTCGGAAGAATATTGAATTTCATGAAATCACTGAAAGACAGCGGGATTGAGATACCCGCGCCTTCATCTCAAATAGCCAAAACAATTGAAATCGGCGATAGAACAAACGCCGGAATCGAACTCCTTAAGGTATTCCTTCATGACGGGAAAATAAGGGGCTTGGACCGCGACGGAACTGTTTATGAGCACAGTATCTGCCCTGAAACGGCGGGGCTGTTTGTTGAAGGTATAAGGCGAACAGAATTAAGAGGATTCAGAATCTGAGAGCTTTGGATGACTTGCATTTGCCATGTCTTGGAACAAGCTTTGTAAAACCGGTTTGTATTTGAACGCGTTTTAATCTGAACATTATCATGACGATAACTATAAACCGGCTCTCCTTGACATACCGGGGTTTTTTATCTAATATCCGCTCAGTTTTTAAAATAATCGCGAATCCAGGGTTTCTTTAAATAACCGTAAAAATATAACGAGAAAATCATGCCTGACAAACAGCAGATATCAAAAAAAGTTACAGCGGTTCTGGTATACGGACGGCTCCCGCTTGTATCTCTGGGAATGCTTTGCGCCATTGCAGTAATGTGGACACGCAGCTCTTTTTTATACACTTTGGGAGTCTTTTTTCTTTTTATATCTATGTCTTTTGATCTCGTTGACGGATGGTTTGCTGCCAGGTTCAGCCCAAATCTCACTTTTGCGCATCTTGCCGAACGTATTATGGATAAAATAGTATACTCCATTATCTTTCCGCTCGTTGCTGTGGGTGTTATGTGGCGGCTTATTTTTATATCGCCCGGTCACACAAGACCTGAACTTCTTCATGCCATTTTTATTCTTATTTTATGCGTGATTGTCCTAATCCGGGATAATTTCGCCCATTTTATCCGCGCATTTGCTATACAAAGAGGGCAGGAGCCTGAATTGAGGGAGTTCACAAGGCTTCGCACTATTGTGGCTGCTCCTGTCGGCGCGCTTTTGTACGCACACTCCTTTCATGTTTCTGATGACTCCGGTTCGATATTATATTCATGGGTCTCGTGGCTGGGCAACCTCCCGCTTAGAACGTTGTTTATTATCGAGATAATATTTCTTGTGATCAATTTCGGCTCCATAGCAGGCTACTGCCGAAAATACGGGACATACTGCCTTGACGGCCTTTGCGATGACGATGAACTGCTGAGGCGGAAAATTCTCTCCTTTTTCCCGAATTCACTGACCGTTATGAACGCATTAATGGGACTTCTTGCCGTTTTTTTCGCTTATCAGGGCCGGGTAAAAGAGGCATATCTTTTTCTTATCGGCGCAGCTATGTTTGATAAGCTCGATGGCGCTCTTGCCCGGAAGCTAGGGCTGACCGAGCCGCTTAATGACAATTCAGCAAAAATCAGTCTTGGAAGCATCCTGGATGATGTTGCAGATGCTGTCAGTTTTTGCATCGCTCCTGCATGGATATTTTACATAACGCTTTCGGACTCCCAGAATGTTTATGTTATGAATCTGCCGATAGTTTACGCCGCACTTTTTTATGCCGTCCTCGGCATAGGCAGACTTGTCTATTTCACTCTGGATAAAAATCCAATTCCGGGTTTCTTCAAGGGAATGCCGTCTCCGGGAGCTGCAATGCTTATTACGGCTCCGCTTATCATGTTCAGCCAGAGCGTATCGGATGACCCGCAGATGATTTATTTCTGGGGAGTTTTCTGCTTTGTAACCATTATAATCGCTGCGGTCTTTATGAATCTGTATCCCATCAGGTATCTTCATCTTGGGCGCTTTGTCGGCCGCCACCCCTGGTTCGGCAGGTTAACCTTCCTTGTTCTTCTATCAGCCTTTACACCATATTTCGGATACGTTTCGTTCATATATATGCTTTTCTACTTTTTCTCACCTCTTGTTACATGGCGTATTAATCCAGAAGATGCGGCAAGAGAGACAAAAATTTGAGCGCTTTTTTACGAAGCCGTCAATTTCATATCGCGACATTAACAAGGATAGGGTTCAGAATTCTAATCAGGTCTTTTATGGTGATCTGAAAAAGAAGACCTCTTTTGCCAGCATTGATGTAAATTTTTTCAAGGGATGCTATCGAAGCTTCCATGTATATCTTTAAAGACTTTTTTATGCCGAACGGGGAAATACCTCCCACAAAATATCCCGTATGCTTATTGGCTGTTTCCGGTGTGCACGGAACCGCTTTTTTAATTTTAAGCGATGCCGCGAGGGCCTTTAGGGAGACTTTCCGGTCGCCGTGCATAAGCACCAAAAAAGGTTCTTTTGCATCCGTTTCCATTACAAGAGTCTTGATTACCTTATGCTCTTCGGCATTAAGCGCTTTAGCCGCAGCTGCCGTCCCTCCTTTTTCTTCATACCTGTAAGAATGTAATGTAAAAACGGCCTTTTGTTCCCTTAATACTCTAACAGCCGGCGTTGAAGATATCCCCTTTGACATCAATTCATAACCTTTGCATAAAATCGGATCGGGGACCACATCGGGTTAGGATGGCCCATGTAAGCCTTTACCTCGGTATGGCAGATGGAAGATCTTCTATCGGGTTCCCTTTCTGTCGATTATTATTTAGTTTCCATCCGGAAATGACCCTTTTGAGAGATCTCTGTGTCAATCCGCTGGATTTCATGTGCGACATACTACCCGTATGTCTCCGCTCAATCCCTTGATTTTCTTGAGCTTGCCCAAAATTGCCGATTTCCGGATTGTAAACTCGTTTAAAACTTTATTTCCGGATGACCACTAATTAGTGTCCATCCGGAAACTGTAACTTATTAAAAAATATATTAAAAACATTGATTTTCAGGTTGATTTTATGGCGCATTCTGCTATTGTTATTTCACAACATATTGAAATCATTGAACAC
>RPRI01000143.1 GCA_003818505.1 Desulfobacteraceae bacterium
ATGAACACCTCCTTAATGGTTATTGGTGTTCATCAGAATGACATGGGGCTATTCGATTTTCAAAGAACAAAGTCTACGATGTTATGGCACATTTTTTTGTCCACGATGTCGTGGCACTCATCAGTTACAACTTAGGCTTTTTAGGCTGTAGGCTGTTAGCTAAAAACCATCGACCTAAACGGCTACAGCCTATCCACCTTTATTTAACAACCTTCTTAAATATATCTGCCGGTATTTGACCCAGATATAATTTACCGTTAATCATGTAAGCTGGAGTACCTGAAATTCCGGCTTTTAAACCATCCTTGATATCTATCCACAGAACATGCCTGATACTGTTATCATATAAGGATAAACCAAGCTTTCCGGCATCAAGCCCGGCTTTTATAGCCAGCGCATTTATATCAATCTTATCACCTCTTATATCAACACCAAAAAGAATGTCATTCATCTCCCAGAATTTTCCCTCTTTCGCCGCATAGATAGAAAGAAGGGACATTTCACCTGAACCTACATGAAAAGGCTCCTTTACAATCGGATTATACCTTTGATCCATAGGATAATGGCGGTGAACAAGTCTTATTTTCCCCGGATTTTTTTCAACAAGACGGCGAAGCATAAAATGCATTTTTTTGCACTGAAAACAGAGGTAATCAGTAAACTCGGTTACAACAAGCTCCGGATTTTCCGAACCTCCGATCCATGGATGCCCGTCTTCTGTTATTCCCTTCGGAACATTTGAAGAAAGAGGCGGGGGTGAAAGATTCCAGTAAGCAGGGAAATAAATAAAGATGGATATTACAAGAACTGCGTACGGAGCAAATAAGGATAATATTAATCTTCTTTTATTGAAAATGAATTTAATATCCTGCCTGAACCCCTTAATAATCCCTTCTTTTTCTCCGAACCGGCGCGTTATCAGCCACGAGTAAAAGAGAAGAAGAAAATTTATCCCATAGTTTAGAATACACATTATGCAGTAGCTTCGGATATAAAGTGTCGATATCACAGCAAAAATAATGCTGATAAAACTGAATACGAGCGATATCGCAAAAAAAAGCGGCCAAATCCGTTTTTTACCAGCGGAAGCGCTGAAAGCAAAGAGCAACAGCATAAGGCAGAATAAATAACCGACTACACCCCAAACAGCTACCGGAACACCAAGGAAAATGGAATAAGGGCTCTGGGAAACCGTATCACAGTTAATTGTCTTTGATATAGCACAGAAGCTTTCATACCCGATATCCGTGTAAACAAGATAATGATGCACCGAAAGATAAATCGAATCGAAAAGGCCGGCAAGCAATAAAAAAGCTACCGTCCAGAAGTAAACAGGAAAGGGAAAAGGTTTTATATCGCGTCTTTTTGATATTATTGAGTTTATCAATTTCGCAGTTTTATAAAAGATTTGATAATCAAATTTCAGGTGCTTTATTCGCAGTTAAGCCGCTGTAAAAATAAAGCTGTCATCCGGATATCAAAAACGGCATAAGGAGCAGTAATGAAAAAATCAAAAAAATTAATTGTTATTTCGTAACGGCTCCTAACGGCGAATGCGCGATATAGATACTATATTATCAGCATAATTACAAAATAAAAAAAGAGGAAGGAGAAGTTTGTATCTCCTTCCTCTCTGTTGCAATGAAAGGCAATTGCGATTACATATTTTTTGTGAAAACACCGGCAGCCCACTCGGGGTTTGAAGCCTGATAACTTGCAGGACATCTACCACTTCCATCCGTAACTGCAATGGTTATAGCATCAACTGTCCCACCTAAAACGGCTGTATTAACAGGTGTTCCTGACAAAACAACATTGGGAAGATCAGCCATTGTGATCATTGCTGTATGTGTAGGAATTGCATAGTAGTCTGCAATAGCTGCAGCTATACCATTTGCATCACCTTCAGCTTGGCTGCAATATGCCTTATCTCTGTAAGCGATAAAGTTAGGGATAGCGATTGCCGCAAGGATACCGATGATAGCGATAACGATCATGAGTTCAATAAGTGTAAAGCCTTTCTCTCCTCTAAATCTCTGAATCATTTTGTAACCTCCTTTGTTTAATTATGTTTGTATTAAAAAGCCGCAAGCCTCATATTAACGGCCATGTAAAGAATCTGGATTTTCCTTTTTAGTTATTCCCGCGGAAATCCGCCAAGTCGGATCTTTCTAACCAGTTTCCGCCTCGGCGGATTTTCACGGGAGTTCCTGTCTTTCCGACTTTTTACTAAGGCGTCAATATTGAACTTGGAAATGTAAGAGAGCAAGGAATATGCCATCTGTTACAGGCTTTCAAATAAAGTTTTAACATCTTGTATTTTTAATGAATATATAATATTGTTTCATTAATATCAAGATTTTTTTAAAAAACAAACAGTCATAAATTTAAATAATTTTAAAAACATATTAAATAATTTTAAATTTCAATAAATTACTTTTCAGATTTTGTTTCAATTCCCAGCTTGTTAAGCCGATGCCACATTGTATGATAACGTATGCCAAGCAGTTCAGCTGCCTTGTTTTTATTTCCCCCGCTGAATTCCAATGCCTTCATTATATATGCTCTTTCCAAATCTTCAAGGATGGTATCAAGTGAAACACCTTTTTGGACATCGTTCAAGTCGAATCGTCTGTCTTTTACCCCTTCAACAAATCTTCTTCGCTTATGCAGTGAAATGGCGAGGCTGTCCGGAAGAAGGATGTTTGTATCGGTTATAGCAACGCTCCGCTCCATAAGATTCTCAAGTTCCCGGATATTTCCGGGGAATTGATAGTTGTTAAGAAGGTTAATGGCGTAGGATGATATTTTTGTAACTTTTTTTCCCATTTCAAGTGAATATTTTTCAAGAAAATGCTGCGCAAGTACACGAAGGTCACTCTTTCTTTCTCTTAAAGGAGGCATTTTGATCTCAATAACATTAAGTCTATAAAAAAGATCCTCTCTAAAACGCCCTTCAATGACTTCTTTTGTAAGGTCTTTGTTTGTTGCAGATATTATACGGATATCTACCGATATATCCTCATTACCGCCAACCGGCTTGAAAGCTCTTTCTTGTAAAACCCTCAAAAGTTTTACCTGGAGATGAATACTCAAATCACCAATTTCATCAAGGAAAACAGTTCCTTTATCTGCAGCTTCAAAAAGTCCTTTTTTATCCTGCGTAGATCCTGTAAAAGACCCTTTCTTGTGTCCGAAGAGCTCGCTTTCCATCAAAGTTTCAGGGATACCTCCGCAGTTAATAACAACAAATGGTTTATCGTGGCGGTCACTTTCATCATGAATCGCCCTTGCTATCAACTCCTTGCCTGTACCGCTTTCACCTGTTACAAGTATGCTTGTTTTTGTTTTAGCAACCTGCCTGATCAGGTTATAAACATGCAGCATGGCAGGGCTGTTTCCTATTATCTTTCCGAAATGAAGCTGTTTTTTTAATTCGTCATCTATAATCTTCTTTTCCTGCTCAATTGTTTTTAATTGCAACGCGTTTGCAATAGTCTCCTTCAATTCATTGTTGTCAAAGGGTTTTGGAACATAGTCATATGCTCCGCCGTTCATGGCTTCTATTGCTGTTTCGGTTGAAGCATATGCTGAAATCATTATCACGACTGTTTTCAAATTTTTTTTCTTCGCCGCCCTCAGGACATCAATACCCGAAATATCTCCCAGCCTGATATCACATAGCAGAAGATCAAAATCTTTTTTTTCGAGACAAGAGATTGCTTTGCTTCCACTTTCAGCACAATTGATCTCATACCCTTCCCTGGAGAGCATGACATCGAGCAGTTCCCGCATGCTTCTTTCATCATCAACAACAAGTATGCTGTTCTTTTTATCCGTCATAATATTCCGGGTGCTAATTCACCATATTATCAAAAACGACTTTTCCAGCAACCATTGTGAGAACCGCTTTCCCCTTCATTTCCCATCCTTCAAAAGGCGTATTCCGGCCGAGCGAGCAGAATGAAGATGAATCAACGGTGTAAACAACTCCGGGATCAATAATTGTAATGTCAGCAACATTTCCTGTTTTTATACTCCTGTCAAGGCACAGAATACGTGCCGGATTACAGGACATTTTTTCTATCAGACCAGACAGTGAAATAATACCCTCTTCAACAAGCCTCAGACCGAGCGAAACAGATGTTTCAAGCCCGACAATCCCGTTTGCTGCAAGATCAAATTCAACATCCTTTTCAAGGCTTGAATGAGGCGCATGGTCGGTTGCAATTACATCTATCGTTCCGTCCGCAAGCCCTTCGCGAACCGCATCTCTGTCAAAGGCTGAACGGAGTGGGGGATGCATCTTGGCCTTGGTATTATAGCCGCAAACAGCATCTTCGGTTAAAGTAAAATAATGCGGCGCAGTTTCGGCAGTGACAGGAATGCCTTTTCTTTTAGCCTCCCTTATGGCATTGACAGACTGGGATGTGCTGACATGGGCTATGTGAAGATGAGCACCCGTCAGCCCGCACAGTGCGATATCTCTTTCAACCATAATGCTTTCAGCTTCATTTGGTATTCCTGCAAGACCCATTTTTGTTGCAACTGTCCCTTCGTTCATTGCACCGCCGGCAGAAAGCTCGCTCACTTCGCAATGGGATATAACAGGAAGCCTGAATCCTTTAGCATATTCCATTGCCCTTCTCATCAGCAGGCTGTTTGTCACAGGTTTACCGTCATCGGACAGGGCAACGGCTCCGGCCTCCTTTAAGTCGCCATATTCACAAAGACTTTCCCCCTTAAGGCCCATACTGATTGCAGCAACAGGATAGACATTGACTTTCCCAACCTCTTTTGCCCTGTTTAAAATGTATTCAGTAACCTGCCTGTTGTCATTAACCGGAATCGTATTTGGCATTGCGCATACACTGGTAAACCCACCTGCCGCGGCAGATAGGGTTCCGGTTTCGATTGTTTCTTTATATTCCTGCCCGGGCTCCCTCAGATGGACATGCATGTCGATTAATCCGGGAACAACTATTTTGCCCGAAGCATTAATTATATTATCAGGTTTAAACTTTTTTAATGACTCAGCACTTTTTTTTCCGGATTTTCCTGAAGGCAAACCTTTAGTAATTATCTCAATAATTATGCCGTCTTTTATAATTATATCCGCAATGCCGTCTATTTTCCCGGGATCTAAAATCCTTCCACCCTTAATCAACGTCAACATTTCGAACACCTCCGGCAACTATGAACAAAAGAGCCATCCTGACTGAAACACCATTTGTCACCTGATCAAGAATAATTGAATAAGGACCATCCGCTACTTCGGATGAGATTTCCACACCGCGGTTTATCGGCCCCGGATGCATAATCAGCACTTTTTTATCTGCTTTTTTAAGTCTTTCAGGGTTGAGTCCGAAAACCTTCGAATATTCGCGGTCTGATGGATATAAAAAGCTCTTCTGTCGTTCTTTCTGTATCCTGAGCATAATTATAACATCTGCACCCTTCACAGCCTCATCCGCATTACCGGCAACAGTTACCCCAAGGCTTTCAATCCCTTTTGGAATCATTGTGGGAGGCCCTGCGATAACGACATCAGCCCCCATTTTTATAAATCCAATGCTGTCCGATCTTGCAACTCTGCTGTGGGATATATCCCCCATTATGGCTATCCGGAGTCCCTTTATTGATCCTTTTTTTTCTCTTACCGTCATAAGATCAAGAAGGGCCTGAGTTGGGTGGGCATGCATTCCGTCTCCCGCATTTATTATGGATGTTTTCAGCAGCCGCGCAAGCATATGCGGTGCTCCCGCGGAATAATGTCTGATTACAATAACATCCGGATTCATTGCCTCAAGATTCCGGGCGGTGTCAAGAAGCGTTTCTCCCTTTACCATGCTGCTTGAAGACGAAGAAATCGAAATACTGTCTGCACTAAGTCTTTTTGACGCGATTTCAAAAGAAGATCTTGTGCGGGTACTCGGTTCATAAAAAAAAAGAACCACTGTTTTGCCTCTTAAAGTCGGTACTTTTTTTACAGGTCTTCTTGAAATCTCCTTTAACTGGTCGGCAGTGTCAAGAATAAAGGTTATTTCTTCTGCTGAAAGGGATTCCATGTCGAGAATGTCTTTCCTTTCAAACTGCATATTTCACCCGCCTTATTTTAACATTTTTCCGATCCTGTCCCACCTGACTCCAAAATTATCCTTATCCCAGGACCAGTATATCATGAATGCCTTTCCCTGTACTGCTTTAAGGTTGACAAAACCCCACCACCGGCTGTCGTAACTGTGATCCCTGTTATCCCCCATAACAAAGAGAGAATCCGGGGGCACCGTAACTGGCCCGAAATTATCCCTCGGCTGAAAACTTCCCGGAAATACATGCGGGTCTGTGTACATGCCGAATGCATCATCCACCGGCTCATTGTTCACATAAACCTTTTTGTCACGATGTTCAACAACATCACCGGCAACTCCGATAACTCTTTTTATAAAATCCTTTCCCGGATCTTCAGGAAACTTGAAAACAACAATATCATTTCTCTTCGGGTTTTTAACTTCGACTATGGTAGTTCTCAGAAAAGGAATTTTAACCCCATATATGAATTTATTTACAAGAATATGATCTCCTATCTGAAGAGTTTCCTTCATGGAACCCGAAGGTATCTTAAAAGCCTGAACGATAAACGTCCTTATAAACAAGGCCAGTATTATGGCAACAATAATTGCCTCGATATTTTCCCTCAGGGCGCTTTTTTTCTTTACCTTTATATCGGTTGACTTATGTTCATTAACACCATCTGTTTCCAATTTATCTCAATTACCTTTCTTTTTTGTAAGTACTTAGGTTGTTTAGACTGAAGGCTGTTATCAAAAACCCACAGCCTGCCCACCTGCGCAGTTACTGTTTTTAAGGCTGAAGCCTGATCTCTTCATCCTATTACATGAAATATTGCTCTCAACAGGCAGTTTCCTATTATCCCGGCCGCAATATCATCCATTACAATTCCGGCTCCGCCTGAAAGTTTGTTTTCAATTGTGCGAATTGGAAAAGGTTTTACGACATCCAAAAACCTGAAGACAAAAAAACCCGAAATTACAGAAACAACATTAAACGGAAGTCCAAAAAGCGTTACCATAATTCCTGCAATTTCGTCAATTATGATACATCCAGGATCCTTTTTTTTCAGTATTTTTTCGGCTTCATCCGCTACCCATATCGCAATAATAACAAAAAAAATCTGAAAAAGAACCATGTAAAAGAGATCCGCTCCCGATAAAAAAAAGCAAAATAAAAGCCCCACGATAGTGCCGATAGTACCGGGAGCTATTGGAATATTCCCGGCAAAAAAACCCGTTGCAAGGAATATTACCGATTTTTCTCTAAAATTCATGGCCTTTTCTATATTCAGGCACAATTTTTGTCAAGGGTTTGAGGGATAAATCCATCTCCTTATGTCAGCAATTTTTACCGGACAAACCGGTTTCCCTTAAAATGTTTTCGTAAACATTTTTCAGGGGGAGCTTTTTTTCAATGGCAATTTTTTTACAAACCTCATATTCCGGGACTATCCTTATTGTACCGTCTGAATTTGTTATGCGTTTTACACAGACCGTTCCATAACTTGTTATAATTTCATCCAAACACCTCGGCAATATTTTCCTTTTGACTTCATAATACCTGACACCTGTAGTAGTCGTCTCGGATAAAATACGTTTTATCAGGATCTCTTTCCTGTCAGGATAGCAAATTGCATGCACCTTGGTTCCGGGCCTGTTTTTCTTCATTGAAACAGGGACCCACCAGACATCAAGGGCTCCGTCTTCAAAAAGCCGTTCCATGAGAAAACCGAATATTTCAGGGTTCATGTCGTCAATACAGGTTTCAATCTGAACTATAAGTTCATCCTGACATTCTCCACCCGGAGACCTTCCCAGTATAACCCTTAAAAGATTAGGGGTATATCCGTGATCATATTTCCCGGCACCATACCCTGTTTTTTCAATCGTCATGTCCGGAAAATTTCCGAAAGATATGGAAAGAGCCTTAACGATTGCCGCACCTGTCGGAGTCACAAGCTCATGATTAATATCTACCCCGTAAACAGGAACACCTTTTAATATCGACACGGTAGCCGGAGCAGGAAGAGGAATGATCCCGTGCCGGCAATTCACAAAACCGTAACCCATCGGAATTCTTGAAGCATATATTCTCGTTATCCTGAGATATTCGATGCAAAGAACCGTACCGACAATATCTACGATTGAATCAACGCCACCCAGCTCATGGAAATGTACTTTTTCCTTGGAACATCCGTGAATTTGTGCTTCAGCCTCGGCAATTTCCTCAAATACTGCAATGCATCTTTCTCTGATATTTGCCGAAAGCGGACTGTTAGATATAAGCGAGATAATCTGCGAATAATCCCTTGATATCGAAGAATCGGCAGCTTTTACTTCAACACGCTTTGCTCCGATCCCGTTTTTCGAAACACCCGAAACAGAGAGGTCGAAATCTTTCAAAGGTATGCTACAAATGCTCTCTTTGAGCCAATCAACAGGCACACCAAGATCTATTAAAGCGCCCAAGGTCATATCGCCGCTTATCCCGGAAAAACAGTCAAAATATGCAAGCATTTATCAATTTCCTTTCAAACAGCAGGAATAGAATTTTGAGTATGGAGCTTTATTATTTCAAGCAGAAGATCTCCTGCCCTTACCATATCGTCAACTTTAACTGATTCCCGTACCGTGTGCATGTCGCGCATACCTGTTCCTATAACGCCTGCAATAATGCCCTTTGCAAAAAAAACATTGGCATCGGCCCCTCCTCCTGTGGTTTTTGTTATCATTTTCCTTCCGAGATTGGAGGCTGCTTTTTGAGCCAAAGAAACCACTGGGTGATTTTCATGTATATTCGTTCTGGAAAAATCATCTTCGATAATTATATCAACCTTCGGTAGACAGTCTGATGAATTCTTTCCATAATTTCTCACAACATCCTCAAAAGCAGCGACCATCGCGCCTGTAACTTTCTTCAGTTTT
The DNA here is from genome assembly GCA_003818505.1 of Desulfobacteraceae bacterium. Classification (GTDB taxonomy): domain Bacteria; phylum Desulfobacterota; class Desulfobacteria; order Desulfobacterales; family RPRI01; genus RPRI01. The sequence continues at coordinate 9,000 of RPRI01000143.1, forward strand.
TCATCATCGTGGCTTCTTACCTCTCCCTTTACACAAACAAGGTTAGGAACGATATTAGTCGCTATCCCGCCGTTTATGATCCCTATATTACACGTCGTTTCACTGTCAATCCGCCCAAGTTCAAGGCCTGCAATCGCCCTGCTTGCAAGCCAGATTGCATTTATTCCCTTTTCAGGAGCCGCACCAGCATGAGCATCTCTCCCGTAAACTTTAAACTCAATTTTGTTCGCACTCGGAGCACGTGTAATTATCCCTTCGGTATCCGTAGAATCAAGCGCGTAACCGTACTTAGCGGTAATAAGACTCATGTCAAGATGTTTTGCACCCAAGAGGCCTATCTCCTCACATATTGTGAACACCATTTCGATCGGCCCGAAGGACATATTCTTCTCTTTTAGAACCGTCATTACCTCGATAAGAACCGCGATTGCACTTTTGTCATCCGCACCCAATATTGTTGTGCCGTCACTAGTAAACACGCCGTCCTTTAGAACAGGAACAATACCTCTTCCGGGTTCAACAGTATCCATGTGAGCGTTTAAAAGGAGCGGAGGGACTTTTTTGTTACCCTTAAATTTTGCAACAAGGTTCCCGGTGTTGCTTCCAGTCATTTTTCCGGCACCGTCTAAAACCGTTTCCGCACCCATTGATTCAAAAATCTTTTTCAACTCTATTGCAATATCGCCTTCCTGTTTTGAAACACTGTCAATCCTTACAAGAAAACAAAACGTATCCATCAACCTTTCTCTGTTAATCATAATAAACTCCCATATATTTTAATTGACAAATAAATGAATGTTACTATTATATGCCCACTTTTAATCTGGAAGTGCACAGCTCACTGGTGGGGCTCCCGGACTTCAAATCCGGTGTGGGGCGCTGATACCGTCCCGGGTGGGTTCGATTCCCATGCACTTCCGCCATCTGTCATACCTAACCTTTCCGAAAGATATATTTAAAGATGGGAACTTTTGCAAGCTGTTTATGGCAGGTAGATTAACCGGACGGAAAAGCATATTTTGATTTTAGAGACAAGCTTGTGAAAACTCCATCTGCAGGGACCGTATCAACTCTTTTACGGAAATTATCTCATTTATCCTGTAGGCATTTGATCCTGCAAAAGCAAATCCGTTTTTGAATTTGCCCTTTTTGGCCCCCGCAAGGGCAAGCGCTATGCAGTACGGGCTTTTAGCGGTATCGCAAGTTTTAACGCATTGGTATGGGCATTTGAAGGGTTTTTTATTGCCGTTTTCAACCTCATCCAGAAACAGGTTTCGGACCGCACGGCCTGGAAGCCCAACCGGACTTTTTATAATGACAAGATCCTCTTTTTTTGCATCAAGATAAGTCTGTTTGAACCCGGAATCTGCATCGCATTCATTGGTCGCCACAAACCGTGTTCCCATCTGAACACCAGCCGCACCTATATTCAGCATTTCACAAATATCCGAACCGGTAAAAATACCGCCCGCGGCAATGACAGGAATTGTTGTGTTACGCTCTGATGCAATCGGTTTTACTGTTTCAATAACTTCTTTAACAATTTTCTCAAGAGCATAATCAGGGTCGTCTATCTGCTCCTTTTTCAAACCGAGATGTCCGCCCGCTTTAGGCCCTTCAACCACAAAAGCATCTGGAAGGTAATCATACTTTGCCAGCCATTTCATACAAATCAGTCTGGCAGCCCGGCCTGAAGAGACAATCGGAACAAGCTTTGTCTTTGCTCCTTGTACAAGGTATCCTGGCAGGTCCATCGGAAGTCCTGCACCTGAAATGATAATATCAACTGCTTCTTCTATTGATGCCTTTACAAGGTCGGAATAGTGGGTCATGGCAACCATGATATTCACACCGATAATACCGCCGGTCAACTCCCTTGCCTTCCGTATCTCCCTTTTAAGAGCTCTGACATTGGCCCCGGTGGGATTAACAGTTACATCGGGTTCATCAATACCGATCATGGCAGCGGCGATGACTCCGATACCGCCTTCATTGGCTACAGCAGAGGCCAGCCCGGCCAATGAAATTCCAACCCCCATTCCTCCCTGTATTATTGGTATGCGGCTTACCAGATCACCTATTTTAAGCTCAGGAAAATCCATATAAAATCCTTCGTGGTAAAAATAAGATTTTTGCGATAGGATCAATTAATAATATTTATGTTATGAAAAATAAAGAAATACCTTCTGAATTGCAAAATATATCAGTGGTTTTACAATTGTTTTACAATTGTCGTTTTTTTTGGAGCCTTGCCACGGATTCTATATGCCAAGTATGGGGAAACATATCGACAGGCTGAACTTCTTCAACTTTATAGGATTCCTTCATCAGGAAAAGATCACGCGCAAGAGTCGCCGGATTGCAGGAAACATAAACTATCCTTTCAGGAGCCATATCCATCACCAGCTTTACAACATCCTTGTGCATTCCAACTCTCGGGGGATCTATGATAATTACCTCGGGTTTTTTACTAATTTCTGAAAGGCTCTCCCTGATATCTCCGAGAATAAATGTGCAGTTTGAAACACCGTTTGACCGGCAGTTTTTTTCCGCATCAAGGACCGCACTTTCAACAATCTCGATACCGGTTATCTGTCCCGCATCAGCTGAAAGGAATACCGGTATCGTACCTGTCCCGCTGTAAAGATCAAGAACCGTTTCACTGCCGGAAAGGCCGGAAAATTCTTTTACCTTTTTATACAGAATTTCCGCACTGATAGTGTTGGTCTGAAAAAAAGAGTTTGCTGATATCTCAAATTCAAAATTTCCTATCTTATCTTTTATAAAAGGAGAACCGGACAGAACAGTTTCATACTCTCCGGTTGCAACAGCCGCCTTGCTCGAAGTTATGTTGTTTATGACCGAAACCACATCGGGATATTTTTCGGAGAGCAAAGCTGCAAGAGGCTCAAGTGTTTTACGGTTTTCAGTGGAGGTTATAATGTTGACCATCCAGTGTCCGTATGCAGCTGAATTTCTAAGCATCAAAAAACGCCAGAACCCTTCATGTGATTTAATGCCATATGGAGGAATTCCCGATTTTTTCATGAAAGCCTTAGCATCCTCAAAAATCATGTTTCCTTCTTCAGGCTGGAGAAGACATGCCCTGATATCAAGCACTTTATCGAAAGTTCCCGGAACATGAAGACCCAGGGCAAAACCTGAGCTAGTTTCTCCCGATGTGAAATCGGAAGGAATCAGCCATTTTCTGTCGGAACAAGAAAACTCCATCTTGTTTCTGTAGCCGAATATCTTTTCCGACGGGATAGTCGGGTGCACCGGAACATCTCTTATAAGGCCGATATGCTCCAGAGATTCTTCAACATGCTGCCTTTTATACTGAAGCTGACGGTCATACTCAAGAAACTGCCACCTGCAGCCCCCGCAAAACCCGCTGTATTCACAGGGAGGATTTGTTCGGTAAGGAGAAGGCTCAATAAGTTCGACTGCTACCGCTTCAGCAAATTTCTTCTTCTTTTTCAATATGCGTGCTTTAATCCTGTCAAGAGGAACGGCTTTTTCAACAAAAACCGCAAGACCGTCAACTTTGGCCAATCCTTTCCCGCCAAAGGCCATTCCGGTTACCTCAAGTTCAATAAACCCGCCTTTTTTTAATCCCATGTAATATTTACCCTTTGCCAAGAATGTGATATTTACTTCAGAGACACCTTATACCCAGACCAACTATAGCTAACGTCTTAAATAACATTACAGAGTGATAGTATTTTATTCGGTCGCCATTTGCGTGAACGATTAAAGACGGCAAAATCCATATGTTCAAATGTTTCATAATAGGTATTTGTG
>RPRI01000144.1 GCA_003818505.1 Desulfobacteraceae bacterium
CATTAGTAAGTTAGAAATTATTTCCGTCCGGAAATAATTTCGTAAACTTACTTATCCCGTTTATCGGGGCTAAGAGAGCATATTCAGACTTCCAACGAGTTCGTCGAATATAGATTGCCGCAATTGATCAACCTGCTTACAAATTTTCCAGACTTTACAAAAAAAATGATGCAATAGCAACCCTCATTCGTTCCATATGTCCTGCCTGTTGCATATGGCAACATCATCCGCCGGATGTAACATTCTTTCAACTACAAGAAATAACGAATTATTTTTATCAAGGCTCAAAAACGTGTTGCATAGTGCAATAAATCCTGAGCGACAGCAATAATGCCGATTTATAAATATATACATATAGTTATAGGTGTTTTTTATCCATGGCACGATCCTTGATATAAGTTTAAACATACTGCGAAAAAGGACTGATGATTATATGGACATTCAAGATATTAAAAATGATGTGTGCGGAAGCGAAGAGCGCCGTAAGATCCTGGTTGTGGGGGAAGAAGGCTTTTTATCCGAAAGTGTTATGGACTATGCAATCCTTGTCGCCGGGCGGCTTGGTTATGACATCCTGGCGCTTAATACCGTTTCGGAAGAAAAACTCAAATCCATTTCTTCCGTCAAAACCGGCTCTGACCGGGCATTTAATATTTCTGAACTACATTCCTGCGCTCTCTTTAAGGCAAAGGCGGCATCAGGCATGGTTAAATGTGATTGCCTTGTCAGAGCAGGCGGTCCCGGAGAAACGGCAAAAAAAATAATACACGAAATAAAAAGGATAGAATTTGTAATTACGGGCCCTGATGCAACCAAAGAAAAGATCGCAGAAAAAGTGACAATACCTGTTTTCAGCGTTTTATCAAATAACAACATGAGAGGAGAAAAAACCATGGGAGAGGAAATCACCAAAAAAAAGCCGCTGGGGAAAACGATTGGTTATGGCGTGGTAACCGCAGCTCTTTACGCGGCAGTTTTTACGAATGCGGATACGGTTACAAGCTACTTTACAAGAGGCAGCTGGTACGCGGCGCTGCCTATTGCAACGGTCTTTATTTTTTCATTTGCTCACGGGGCATTTGCAAGCAACTTGTGGTCGCTGCTGGGAATAGAGGCTGTCAGCAAGGATGTCAAGGTCGTTACTGCTGAAAAAACGGTTCATGATGATGTCCGGGCAACAAAGAGCGCAAGGAAAAGACCCCGCGCCCGAGCATACATCAACCCGTTTCACAGAATATGAAATTAAAATGAAACGAATGTCATGATTATGATTTTAATATAACTATTTGTGGGAGGGAATATGCAGGATTTAGCATTGGAGAGTTTGAAATTTATTGATCTCAATTTCATGTCGGTAAGCTTCCTGTTTATAGTCGGTTTTATCGGAGGTCTTGTAAGCGGTTTCATAGGTTCGGGCGGAGCTTTTGTTCTTACTCCGGGCATGATGAGCCTTGGTGTTCCCGGAACAGTGGCAGTTGCAAGCAACATGTGCCATAAATTCCCGAAAGCGATGGTAGGCGCATACAAAAGGTTCAAATACGGCCAGGTGGATCTCAAACTCGGACTTATACTTGCAGTATCAGCAGGGGTCGGCGTTCAGGCGGGAATCCAGATTCAGCACTTTGTTCTGGACAAATGGGGTGAGGCCGGATCGAATCTGTATGTGAGTCTCTCTTTTGTGGCAATTCTTGTTGTAGTAGGCGGGTATGTCTTTTATGACGCATGGAAGACGGCAAGAACAGGCGGAGTGGAAAAGGTAACGAAACTCGCCCTTAAACTTCAGTCAATAAACTTGCCGCCCATGATTTATTTCAAGACCGCAAATGTGAGAATATCCCTCTGGTTTACTGTTCCTGTCGGATTTGCGACCGGGCTTCTTGCCGCAACCATTGCAGTCGGCGGATTCATCGGCGTTCCGGGCATGATATATGTCTTGGGAGCATCAAGTCTGATCTCTTCAGCGACAGAGCTTGTAATAGCTTTTGCCATGGGCCTTGGCGGCTCAATCAACTGGGCTCTTCATGGAATGATCGACATCCGGCTTACCCTGATAATCCTCGGAGGCTCTCTTCTTGGAGTTCAGCTCGGCGCAATAGGAACGACTTATGTAAAAGAACATGTTATAAAGGTTGTAATGGGATCAATAATGCTGCTTGTTGCGGTCAGCAGGGGGCTAGCGATACCGAAATATCTCAATCAGCTCGGCCTGATCTCCATGAATGAAGGCAGCATCGGAATTCTGGGCAAAATCAGCTTTATAGTAATGTGTATTTCCCTTGCTGTCGGAGCCATTATCATTCTCGGAAGCATGTGGAAGGCAAGAAGGCCTGTGCCTGCGATGGAAGAAAGTTACGTAAAAGCATAAAAATAAACAAGGAGGATCCTCCATGGCAATTATCACCATTTCCAGAGGCTCTTACAGCAGAGGAAAAGAGGTTGCCGAGAGGGTTGCTAAAAAACTCGGGTATGACTGCATTTCGAGAGACATACTTCTTGACGCTTCCGAGATGTTCAAAATACCCGAGATCAAGCTTATAAGGGCCATTGAAAACTCTCCATCCATACTTGACCGGTTTCATAACGGAAAAGAGAGATATGTCGCTTATATTCAGGCTGCTCTTCTGAGGTATTTTAAGGAAGACAATATTGTATATCATGGGCTTGCAGGCCATTTTTTTGTAAAAGATATCGCGCATGTTTTAAAAGTTCGTATTATAGCCGACATGGAGGAGAGGGTCAGGCTTGAAATTGAAAGAGAAAATGTATCTGAAGAGAAGGCTGTCAAAACCATAATAAAGGATGATGAGCAGAGAAGGAAATGGAGCCTTTTTCTTTATGGAATAGATACATGGGAGAGCAGCCTGTACGATCTTGTAATTAATATAAAAAACATGAACGCGGAAGATGCGGCGGATATAATATGCAATGCCGCATCTCTTGACCGCTTTAAAACAAGCGGCGAATCTCAGAAACGAATTGAAGATCTGGCATTGGCAGCCGAGGTCAAAGCAACCCTGATGGACTTGAGTCCTTATGTTGAAGCATCTGCCGACAACGGGACGGTTTTTATCAGGGCAAAAACACATGAACATGGAAAGGCGGACATAGAATTCCGGTTGAAAAAAATTGCAGAAAGCATCAAGGGGGTAAAAGAGGTAAATATCAGGGTTCTTCCTGTTACCCATTTCACAGACTGAACTGCATTCCCGCCAGCTCTTAATACCCTGCTTTGCATAAAGCGGGGTATTATGCTAGAAGTTATTTCAAAACCTCGGATCAGGTTTGAGAGCAAGGCGCAAGCCGATGAAAAAGCGCAGCATACACGGTAGAATGTGAGCATTTTGAAGAGGCTTGCAACACATCTGTCAGACCTCAGGCGGGGCTTTGAAACGACCTCTAATATTCAGGGTGTTTTTGAATCGAAACATGAGCGAATTTAATTCATCCGGACCGGCCAATGAAAGCGTATAAAAAAATACTTGTTGCTGTTGACGGGTCAGAAGCAAGCCTTAACGCCCTGACCGAAGCGGTCCGGCTATCTTACTGGGTAAGAGGAAGAGTGCTTGTAATATCGGTTGTTCCCCCCTATGAAGGAGACTTAAGATCCGGATTTGCCGGAAATATAAAAACGCTTTTGAGAGAACCCTGCGAAAAGGTTCTTGGAAAAATAAAGGAAACTTCAGAAGAGATCGGCGCGGCAGTCGAAGCCGTTTGCAAAGAAGGCGAACCTTTTGAGAAAATTACCGAATTCGCGGAAACTGAAGGATGCGATCTCATTGTGACCGGAATTGAAGAAAAACATTCTCTTCACAGAGCGCTTATCCGGGGGGTGACCGAAAAACTGGCGGAACACGGCAAAAAAGATGTCCTGATTATACCCAATGACACCCAAATTGACTGGAACAGAATATTGATTATGGCCGACGGCTCGCAATCCGGCAGAATTTCGGCGATAAGAGCTATCGAAATTGCAAAAACCTATGGCAGTGAACTGTTTGTCGCTTCGGTTTCCCAAAAGAGGTCCGTCCCTGCTAAGCAAAAACCTGAAGAGTATCTCCGGGAGATAGAAAGTCTTTCATCCGGAGCATCCGTCCGATTTTCAGTTAAAGCCGTAAATAACGTAAAAGAAATTTCAAACCTTGCCGCAGAGCATGAAGCAGACCTTATTCTCATTGGTTTTTCAGCCCGAAAGAGCATCGGGAAACCGATCGCATCAAAAATTATCTATTCGTCACCCTGCCCTGTTCTCATTGTAAAAAAATAACAATACAGCAAATCTCGAATCTTCATTATTATTTATATTATCTTTGTTTGATATTGACATAAAGTACCATATTCTTTATATTTCACCAAACATTGATGGTACGGATTGTCATCATAGGGTTAATCGAATAAAATCAAAAAGGAGAAAATTGTCATGAAAAAATTGTTTGGGTTATGTGTAGCTGTTCTGTTTGTGATCGGCATTGTGGTCCCGGTTTACGCGGCTGATACCAAGCTGGTCCTTGCAACCGGTGGAACGGCCGGAACCTATTACCCCTTTGGCGGCGCCATGGCAAGAATCTGGAACACCAAGATTCCGGGCATGAACGTAACCGCACAAACCACCGGAGCATCGGCTGAGAACATCCGGCTGGTAAACAAGAAAGAGGCCGAGCTGGCGCTTGTTCAGAGCGATACTCTTGACGCTGCTTTCAATGCCAAGGCGCCGTTTACGGAAGCCATCAAGAGCATGAGCACCATCGCGGTGCTCTATCCTGAAATCATCCAGGTTGTGGTCCGGGCTGAATCCCCCATCAAATCGATTGCTGATCTAAAAGGTAAGAAAGTAGGTGTCGGTGCGCCGGGTAGCGGAACCGAAGCCAACTTCAGACAATTAATGGACGTTTATGGTTTAGCCAAAGATGACGTTAACAGCCAGTATCTTTCTTTTTCCGAAAGCGCCGAAGCATTCAAGGACAGGCATATCGATGCTTTCATCGTGACCGCCGGAATTCCCAATGCAGCCATCATGGATATCGGCACACAGCACGCAATCCGGATTCTCACTGTCCCGGCCGATATGGCGGCCAAGCTTACAGCAAAATACCCCTTTCTGGCAGCAGCCGTTGTGCCTGCCGGAACCTATAAGAACCAGACTCAGGATGTGACAACGGTTGCGGTCAATGCCGTTCTCATAGTCGGCAACGACCTCTCTGCTGATGTTGTATACAGCATGACCAAGGCTCTTTTTGACAGCCAGGCTGAACTTGCATCAGCCCATGCCAAGGGCAAGGAACTGAATCTGAAATACGCGGTTCAGGGCGTATCGATTCCCTTCCATCCGGGCGCATTGAAGTATTACAAGGAAAAAGGCGTGAAAAAATAGCCTGAGGAGGATTCGGGCGCGGTTTTCCTTTTGCGGGAAACCGCGCCTTATTTTTATGAGCCGTCGATATGCAGCGAGCGCTCTCATTGCCATAATTTTAGGCGCCGGGATTCTGTTCCTCCCTTTCATAACAGCGCTTGAAATCAGCGATTTTAAGACCCGGCAAAGACTTCTGCTCGTCGGAATGGAATCCGGGGAGGAATTTACCATCTCTTTCATTCACTCTGTCAACAGGCGGCCTGTTTACGATACACTGAGAGTGGAAAGCGATCATCTGGTGATCGTCCGGTCTCGCTACGACTCATTCGGGGCTGGCATGCCGGAGTCTTCCACCGGAGAAGGAACGTTTAAGGTAGCAAAAGACGGCTGGCTTGAATGGACCGTCAACCGGCCTGTTCCGGATATCACAGTCAGGGTCGGATGGACGGCGGAACATACATTGCATGTAAAAGACCGGAAAATCCGTCTTTCGGAACTTGCGGAACCGGGCAGTGCATTGACAATCCGTGTCATAAATACCGGCATAATTGATTTTTTGAAAGGCAGATCCATTAAATGACTGATAAATTGAAAGATAATGTTAAATCAGGCATCCTCACCACGAAAATGGATGGAGTCGAAGCTGTCTCCAAGGATGAGATCGAAGAGATTCTGAAAAAAGTCGACAGGGAGGCTAATATCCGCCCGCTTACCGGCATTTCGCACTGGATCGTTTATATTATCGGTGTCGGATGGTCTGTTTTTCAGGTCTATACGGCAGCCTTCGGGCTTTTGCCCGCGCAGCTTCAGCGTTCAATACACCTTGCATTCGCTTTTGCACTGGCTTACCTGCTGTTTCCTTTCCGTTCATCAAAGTCTTCCGGAAGCCTGAAGTGGTACAGTTGGGTATTTGCCGCTTTTGCAACTGTCGTCGGTTTATACATGGGGCTTAACTACATGCGCATCATGGAGGCCGGCGGAGATTATGCCACCATTGATTATGTTTTTGCCGGGTTCGGCATACTTCTTACCCTGGAAGCATCACGCCGCGTGGTGGGTCTCCCGATCGCGTGTCTTGCGGCCTTTTTCCTCGTATATGCCTATTTCGGAAACTATTTCCCCTCATTCATGGCCCATCGGGGATATTCGCTTGAACGGATCGCGTCTCATATGTATCTCACGACGGAAGGCATCCTGGGCATCCCGTTAGGAGTTTGCGCCACATTCATCTATCTCTTCATTCTGTTCGGTTCCTTCCGGGAAAAAACGGGCCTGGGCCAGCTTTTTATCGATATTTCCAATGCCATAGCAGGGTGGGCTTCCGGCGGGCCGGCCAAGATGGCGGTCATCACAAGCGCTCTTGAGGGCACAGTATCAGGAAGTTCCGTGGCAAACACGGTTGAATCCGGCAGCCTGACCATCCCCATGATGAAGCGCCTCGGTTATCGCCCCGAGTTTGCGGCAGCGGTTGAAGCTTCCGCTTCAACCGGCGGGCAGATAATGCCCCCCATCATGGGAGCGGCAGCTTTTATCATGGCCGAATTTCTCAATATGCCTTATATAGAGATCGCCAAGGCCGCTATTATTCCGGCCTGTCTCTATTTCTTCGGAGTATTCATGGAGGTGCACTTCGAAGCCAAGCGGCTCAAGCTGCGCGGCTTAAGCCGTGACGAGCTCCCAAGATTCATAGATGTCATGAAAGAACGGGGACATCTCTTTGTTCCTCTAGTTGCAATAATAGTCTTTCTCGGCATAGGTTTTACTCCGCTTTATGCCGCTCTGATGGGTCTTTTGACCTGCGTTGGTGTCGGCGCCATGCGCAAATCAACCCGCATGAGCTTCCGGGAAATAATGGATGCTTTTGAACTCGGCGCCCGCAACGCGATAGGAGTGGCGCTTGCCTGCGCTTCGGCAGGTATCATCATCGGAGTAATTACTCTTACCGGCCTGGGATTAAAGCTGGCAAACGGTCTTGTGGACATTGCCGGAGGCAACCTCTTACTTACTCTCATGTTCACCATGCTTACCTCTCTGATCCTCGGCATGGGCGCTCCTACCACAGCCAATTACATCATCACCTCAACCATTGCGGCGCCCGCACTCATACTGCTCAAAGTGCATCCGCTGGCGGCCCACATGTTTGTTTTCTATTTCGGGATAATCGCAGACATCACACCGCCCGTTGCCCTGGCTGCCTATGCCGGAGCCAGCATTGCAAAGTCAGACCCGCTGAAGACAGGAGTTACCGCCACCAAGCTTGCCATAGGCGCCTTCATAGTGCCGTATATTTTTGTCTATAATCCGGCAATGCTCTGGATCAACACCACGTGGTATGGCATACTCCAGACGCTTTTCACTTCATGCATCGGCATGACGGCAATCGGCGCTTCCATGATAGGATTTTTCCTTGCCAAAATGAACTGGTGGGAAAGAGGCGTGTTTTTCATCGGCGGTCTGATGCTGGTTGATCCCGGAACAGTTACCGATTTAATAGGACTTCTTGTCCTTGCAGTTGCCTGTTTTTACCAGTGGGAGAAAAAGAGAAAAGAAACCCCGCAAGAGTCTGTCGTACATATATAAGATAAAATAATTGACACGGGAGTGGATCTGCTGCCGTTGACGAAATTTGAAGCTCTCCGCCGCAGAGCGGTCGGGGAATGCGCTCGTTTTCGGTTCAATGTCGGTCTTGCCAAACGGATGTACCCGCTCCCTGTGTCAGATCCAAACGGCAGTTATGCTAAATTCTCTCTTCTATGCAGTGCGGTATCAGGCTACTCCTTGTCCCAGTCAGATCCGTACTCTTCAGAAGCTGTCGATTCCACGGCCAGCACTTTCAGCTTGACCGCCTGCGCTTTACGGTAGGTTTCGTTATACCCTTTCCGCTCACCGTTTACCGTAAGCAGATCCTTTTCAACAGAAATACCGAACAGTCTTTCGTTTTCTTCCAGATACGGGAGTATAAGATCCCAGTCGGCCTGGCCCAGGTCTGCAAATTCACCGCCGTTTAACTGCTCATCAACCACTTTGCGGAAAGGATCTCTCAAATAGATGGCCCCGCCGGATGCGAGCGAAAAAAGATTTGAACCAGGATAGGGCGTAGCCTGGGCGCTTGCATTTCCTTCATCATCTACCTGGAGTCCGTTCAATACGACAAATCCTCCGCCGTTTAACGGATCGCCGGCCATGAACGATTCTGCAAGGTAATCAAGACAGGTTCCGTTGATGACGACGCGCGGATGACCAACCGCGTTGATCAGGGGGCGCCCGGCCGCATTCCCCAGTACAAATACATTTCCTCCCTTTGCGCCGTACATGAATGTCTGCCCTACATCGCCGTACACGACAAGTTTTCCTTTTTTCATTATCTGGCCGAGCTGATCCTGCGCATTGTCATGCACATATATCTCCGGCCCGTCAATGCCGGAAGCAAGATAGTCGCCGGAACTGCCGTATACATCTATCCTGACACCACCTGCTGCTTCGCCAAGACCGCAGCCCGTAAACCGCTGCCCCTTGTACCCGTAGCAGATAAACTGCTTCCAGCCCAGCTTGTGAGCGGCACAGATAAGACGGGCATCACAATCATCGCCTTCCGGCGGAAATTCCCGCGCGTTTATTATCAGAACATTCCCGTTCCCTGCGGGCGCCCTTAAGGCAGCCCTTGTATTCCAGTCTATATGACGGTATTTCCCGGAGCTTTTATCGTTTATTCCGGAAACAGAAGCAAAAACCGAGTCGATGCTGCTTCTTATAATATTCAGCAACGAACCGCGTTTTTTAAGACCCAGGGGGTACCGTCGGTCGTTAAGATATGTCAGTATCCCGATTGCTTTTGATATAAAGTCGTCGCTTTGCCCGGAAAGGTTTGCAAGCTCAGCGCACGCATATCTGAAAGTTTCATAATCCCATAAGGCTATATTCTTTACGAAAAAGGAGGCTCCGGACGCAATATCCTCCATGGCAAGACATGCTCGTATTGCTTTTGAAACCGCGCCTGCCTCCGCAGCCGGCCTGATATCAGGCGTCATTCTGTAATGGGCGTTTTTCCCGGTCAGCCTGACCGCATCGCCGAACTTGTTGGTGCAGACCAGTTCTTTTTTGCCCTGTCTGTTTTTATCATCCTTGACCGTGAAGATAAACGCGCCGCCGTCGGTTGCGCTTCCGCCACGCGCATTCCAGTATTTGTCGGCAACCGGGCAGAAACGACTGTCTTCCTTAGCCAAACTCTGAAGGGTGGCGTCTATCGCCTGTTTTTCGGAGCATACGAGCCCTATCTGAACTTCGCCTTCCTGAAGGGCGAAAACCTGCGGGCGGAGCATGGCCGTGTCCGTTATGCCGATAAGCTGAAAAGCGTTGTTATAGAAATCATTGCGGGCAATTATGAAGAACCACGGCCCGTCGGGCGAGCTGTGCATATGGTTCGACTGTATATGCCTGTATATTTGCTGTTTTGCCGGCGGAAGCAGGTCGAAATCGTGTTCGGTGGTCGGCGCCATGGCCTCAATAATATACTCCATCGGATATCCGTATGTCCGGTTAAGCAGATCGAGCATCAGCACCGATACTTCCGTGTCCGTCAGAAACTGCGGAAATATGTTGTTCTGTTTCAGGTATTCGCTGACCGCATGGTAGTTGGCAAAATCACCGTTGTGCACAAGGGCTTCATCCATTCCGATGAACGGATGCGCTCCGCCGGGATGCCATACGCGCCCCTTGGTCGGATACCTCTGGTGGGCGATCCATCCATGCGCCTTGAAATCATCCAGCAGGTAATACTGCGCGACCTGCTCCGCATATCCGACTATTTTAAGGATCATGATGTTGCGGCCGTGGGAAAGAACAAAGGCTTTTTTCTCCCCCAGGGAAGCATAAAATGCATCGTTAAGAAGATAGGTGTTCCGATAGATGTATTCATCTTCCGCCTTCCGCGTATCGATATCCTGTAATCCGTTATCTTCGATAAAGCGGTCCAGCACGTCGCGTTTGACCCTCACAAAATATCGCCAGACATCGGGAGGTCTGACCTCGAGACCTGCAATCTCACGGTAATCGTCGACAGACGGTATCTTCCCGGCATTCCTTACTTCCAGATACGGCTCAATATTCTTTTTTTCAACATCCCCGCGTGATTCAGGATCGAGCAGGGCTATCTGCAGCATGTAATGGGTGTCCAGGACATCCTGGCTGACTCCCAGGCTGTCCGCACAAAGGCCTACGGCAGCGATGCCTCCTCCCTTGCCGTTGCCCCGGTTGTGCATCTGGACCGAAGGCTCGAATATATGGCGGCCGCCGACAGGAATCGAAGAGATGAACCCTGTAACCCCGCACCCTCCCTCTTCCGCAGCCTTCTTTGAAGATATGTTTCCTTGCGGCAGTGTTGCCCTGCCGGCAAGAATTCTGTTGATGATTGCCTCACTGTTCTTGTGCATTTTCAGCTTTTATCCCTTATGCTTTTTAAAAACCCTTGCGGAATATCCGATCTGAGACTGTTCGATATGCCTAAAAAGGGTTCAAGGATTCGAGTGGTCAGGTGAAGGTTAAAAAAACCGCCTTTTTACTTTTCACTTTCGCCTCACCCCTTTATTATCGGGTTATTACCTGTTATCAGATCACCAGCTTTTTATTCGGCGCAGGCTGATATTTCAGCCTTTCGCTTTCTTCCAGATAATCGAGATGCACCAGGAGATCGCTGCGGCCGACGAGTTCGCGGATGCTTTTCATCCCGAACCGCCTTAATATCCGGCACCACTGCCTCCTCCAGGCGCTGTACATATTTACGATACGGTTCTCCGCCCACTCTTCGGTTATCATCTCGCCCAGTTCGGAGTCGGTGGTGGCTATGCCGCGGGCGCATCCGCGGCCGCTTTCGCAGTTTCCGCAGCGCACGCATTCGAGGGCAACCAGGTCCGCCGTGCCTATAACTACCCCGTCCGCTCCGAGCGCTATCGCCTTGGCGACATCCATGCCGTTTCTTATCCCGCCGCTTGCAATAAGGCAGACCTTATCACGGACTCCTTCGTCGGTTAAAAACTTGTGAACTTTCGGTATTGCATACTCAATCGGCATTGCTATATTTTTCTTGGCGATATCAGGCGCCGCTCCTGTTCCTCCGTAGCTTCCGTCTATATGCACGATATGCGCGCCTGCATAATAGCTCCCGACCGCCACCATATCCACATCCGACGGGGTGGATACTTTCACCGACACCAGAACGCGCGGATTGATCTCCTTAACCCAGTCTACGTGCTTTTTGTGGTCTTCTACCGAGTATACGCTGTGGAACGGAAAGGGAGAAAAAAGTGCGTTCCCCACCACTGTTTCCCGCATGGCGGCAACCTTGGGCGTAACCTTGTCCCCAAGCAGATGTCCTCCAAGCCCCGGTTTTGCTCCCTGAGCGTATTTGAACTCGACAACAGGCGCATACTGTATGGTTTTTTCACGAACACCGAACAAGCCTGTGGCCACCTGGGTAATAACATGGTCAGCGTAGGGCACAAATTCTTCGGGGTATCCTCCTTCGCCGGTGCAGGTAAGAGTATTGAGGCGTTTTGCGGCCCTTGCCCTTCCGACAATGACGTTTAAGGCGGTTGAGCCGAATGACATGCCGCCGCCGTAGCATGGTATGGATATCGTTTTTTCGGGTCGCCCGTCGGCTCGCTTGTTCAATAGAATGCTCGTGTCGATATCCTCATCAGCCAAACCGGAACAACTTTCCGCCTTCGTCAGTTTGAACCTGATTTTATCGAAACCTCCTCCCGAATTTCCGAGGTTGTATTCAAGGTCAACTACAGGCAGATTGCCTGTTTCCGCCATTTCCCAGTGCCCAATCAGCATCTCATCCGTCCAGCGGTAATCACCGAGCGTATCCAGCATCGGATTAAAGGAAAGCGTAAGCGCCTGTTCAGGGCACCGGTCTATGCAATAAAAGTCGTTTTCACTGCACTTGAATCCGATGCATTTATGCTCAACGGGGCGAAGCGGTTTGCTGAAATTATCGTATCTTGGATGTACCCCGTACGGGCAAAGCTTTGCGCACAGACCGCATGATACACAGCGGGAGTTTCTTCTGATGGTGTACTTGCCGATAGTATTTCTGAACCGGGAGGGTGTAACCCTTGTTTCCGGCAATCTGTTCTTGATTTTACTCTTTTTCATCTTTTATACCAGCCCCGATATCTTTCTTTCACCGAAAATAGGACCAAAGTTCTCTCTTTCCAGATCCTCGAACCACATGGAGCGGCCGACTTCACCCCGCAATCGCCTCGCTTCGCGTATGCCCATGGCGCCCATAACTTCAATAAGCTGATTCCGCCATGCTCCGACAAGGTTGATTATCCTCTGTTTTCCCCATTCGGGA
>RPRI01000145.1 GCA_003818505.1 Desulfobacteraceae bacterium
CGACGGTTCTGCTCCAGGATTTGCGGCAATAGTCGGTGCGGCGCCAAATCCTGAAATTGCAAAATTGATTGTTGAAGAATATCAGAAGAGAAGCCTCTACATATTCCTTGCCGCAAACCAGAATGGAACGACCGTTGCGGAACAGCTCCTTGAAGCCGGCGTTCAGATCGGCTGGAACACGAGAATTGTTCCTTTCGGGCCGGATATTTCATCAGCCATATTTGCCCTTGGTTTTGCAAACAGGGCGGCAATGGCTTTCGGGGGTATCAAGCCAGGGGACTACAAAAAGATGTTGCTGTACAACAAAAACAGAATCTTTGCTTTCGTCAATGCTCTCGGTGATGTCAATGCTGAATGGGCTGCTGCTGCGGCAGGATGCGTAAACTGGGGATTCCCGACGCTTGCCGATACAGATATTCCGGAAATACTTCCGACCGGTATCTGCACATACGAGCATGTTGTTGCCAATGTCAAACATGAAGATATGGTTCAGAGATCTGTTGAGGTCAGAGGTCTCAAGGTTACGGTATCCAAGATAGATATTCCCTGCTCTTTCGGTCCGGCTTATGAAGGCGAGCGTGTCAGGGGCGCGGATCTTTATTGCCAGATGGGAGGCGGCAAGACTCAGGCGACAGAGCTTGTAAAACTTGCCCAGATGAATGAAATAGAAGATGGAAAAGTGGAAGTAGTCGGACCCGATATCAAGGATGTAAAGGCTGGCGAATCTTTTCCGCTCGGCATATATGTCCAGATTGCAGGCCGTGAATTCCAGGCTGATTTTGAGCCGATTCTGGAACGCCAGATTCACCATCTCATAAACTATATACAGGGTGTAATGCATATAGGACAGAGGGATATTGCATGGATCCGCGTTGGAAAAGCGGCTGTCGACAAAGGCTTCTCTTTGAAAGATATCGGAGTTGTGCTTCATGCCAAGTTCCACCAGGATTTCCAGAAGATCGTGGACAAGGTGCAGGTTACCCTCTACACGAAAAAAGCCGATGTGGACAAGCTAACAAAACGCGCCAGGGGCGAGTACAAGACAAGGGACGAACGTGTCGAGAAGATGACAGACGAGTCTGTACAAACCTACTACTCATGCACTCTCTGCCAGTCGTTTGCCCCGAACCATGTCTGTACGGTAAGTCCCGAGAGAACCGGTCTTTGCGGCGCATATAACTGGATGGACTGCAAGGCGTCATTTGAAATCAACCCGACCGGACCAAACCAGCCGATAGAAAAAGGCGAGTGCCTCGACTCTGTCCTGGGCCAGTGGAAGGGTGTTAACGAATTTGTATTCAAGGCATCGAGAGGAGCTGTAACCCATTATAACTTCTATTCGATGATCAAGGATCCGATGACAACGTGCGGTTGCTGCGAAGCCATTGCCGCGACACTTCCAACCTGCAACGGGATAATGACGGTTCACAGGGATTATACCGGTGAAACTCCGTGCGGAATGAAGTTCACAACACTGGCAGGCGTTATGGGCGGCGGTGCGTCATCCCCCGGATTTGTCGGGCATTCAAAATTCAATGTCACCCAGGGAAAATTCCTTGTGGGCGACGGCGGACTTTTAAGGATGGTGTGGATGCCGAAAAGCCTGAAGGAAGAAATAAAAGACAGAATTATAAAAAGGGGAGAAGCGCTCGGATGTCCGAACCTTTATGATATGATAGCAGACGAGACCGTTGGAATAACCGAAGAGGAGATAATGCCGTTCCTGAAGAAAGTGGGACATCCGGCTCTTTCAATGCCTTCGCTTCTGGGTTGATTTGAAACTACGGCAGATAACTAATATGTTTTAATTTGTAACTGCTCAGGTTGGCAGGCTGTAGGCTTTTAGTCTGTTGGTTTTTATCTAACAGCCTACATTCTAACCAGTAACAGCCTTCAGCCTGCAGTCTAAAAGACCTGAGTACTTACTTTAATTTCAAATAAGGAGATAACAATGGCATTAACCGGTATTCAGATTTTCAAACTCCTGCCGAAAACCAACTGCAAGGAATGTGGTGTTCCCACATGCCTTGCATTTGCCATGAATCTGGCATCAGGCAAGGCTGAGCTTGACAGCTGTCCTTATGTGTCTGAAGATGCAAAGGCACAGCTTTCAGCGGCTTCTGCGCCACCGATTCGTCCGGTTCCTGTCGGAAAAGGCGTTCGCTCGTTCACAACAGGCGGCGAGACAGTGCAATACCGTCATGAGAAGACTTTTTTCAACCCGACGGCATTTGCTGCCCTTGTCAATTCCGACATAAAGGATTCAGATCTAAAGGATAAGCTTAAGATATGGAATGCTTTACAGTATGAAAGAGTCGGATTGAACCTGCGGCCGGAACTGGTGGCGCTAAAGGATGTCAAGGGGGATAAGAAGGAGTTTGCTCAGAAGGCAAAAATAGTTGCGGAAACTTCCGAATTCAACCTTATCCTGATGAGTGAAAATGCAGATGTAATGAAAGCAGGAATAGAGGCATGCAAATTCAAAAGGCCGGTCATGTATGCCGCTACGGCAGGCAATGCTGATGCTTTCGGAGCAGCGGCGAAGGAAAACAACCTGCCCCTTGCAGTCAAGGCCGGTTCCGTTGAAGGACTTATTTCTATTACGGATAAGCTGACAGGCATGGGGCTGAAAGACCTCATACTCGATCCGGGGTCGAGAGAAATCAAGAAATCCCTGGAGGATCTTGTTGCCATAAGGCGCGCCGCGCTCAAGTCAGGCAACAGGTCTCTCGGTTTTCCGACAATAACATTTCCATGCGAGATGGCTTCGAACCTAGACATGGAAACTCTTATTGCCGGAATGCATGTTGCAAAGTACGGCGGTATTGTCGTAATGTCAGATTTTACGGGTGAAAATATTTTCCCGCTTCTTCTTGAGAGGCTTAATATTTTCACCGATCCCCAGAGGCCTATGACAGTTACACAGGGGATCTATCCTATCGGAAATCCGAATGAAAATTCACCGGTGCTCGTTACGACAAATTTTGCCCTTACCTATTTTATAGTTTCGGGTGAAATTGAAAGCAGCAAGGTCCCGTCCTGGCTTCTTATAAAGGATTCGGAAGGGCTTTCGGTAATGACTGCCTGGGCCGCCGGAAAATTTTCGGGTGACGACGTGGGAGCATTCGTAAAAAAGAGCGGTATTGCCGACAAGGTTAAGCATAAGCAGATAATTATTCCAGGCTATGCTGCGGCAATAGCAGGCGATATGGAAGAAGAGCTTCCAGGGTGGTCGATTACGGTCGGTCCCCGTGAAGCAGCCCATATACCGGCATTTCTGAAGGCAAGATAGTTTCCATCCGGAAATGGCCCTTTTGGGCGATCTCGGCGTCAATCTGCGGGATTTCTTGTGCGACGTACGATACGTACGTCTCCGCGAAATTCCTCGATTTCCTTGAGCTTGCCCAAAATTGCCGATTTCCGAATTGGAAACTCAAATGTGTCCAAACTTTGTTTTCGGATGGACACATGATAAGTATAATAAACCGGAGGCATGCCTCCGGTTAAAACCTTGATAAAAACCGGGGAGGTTGTATGATACTAATTGGTGAAAGTTTAAACGTTATTTCAAAAACAATTGGGAAAGCTTACAAGGAACGTGATCCCAAGCCGATCCAGGAAGAAGCCCTTCTGCAAAAGAAGAAGGGGATGGATTACATAGACATCAACCTCGGACCGGCAAAAAAAGACGGGCATGAACTGATGCCGTGGGTTGTCCAGACGGTACAGGAAGTCGTAAGCGATATACCCCTGGCCCTTGATACTTCAAATATCGATGCAATTGAAGCGGCGCTGAAAGTCTGCAAGCTGCCGCCTCTTATAAATTCCATCATGTGCCGTCCGGAGCGTTATCAGAAAATGATTCCTATAGCGGCTCAGTACAATGCCGACTTCATAGCGCTCATGTGGGGCCCTGAAGGCCTTCCGCGTGATGAGAATGAACGCGCTGCGCTCTGCGTCGAACTTGTTTATGCTGCGAACGAAGCAGGCATTCCGAATGAAAAAATCTGGGTTGACGGCATAGTAACCCCTGTAAATATCCAGCAGCCGCAGCTTGTAAGCCTGATGGAGTTTCAGGGGATGATTCAGGATATAGCTCCCGGTGCGAAGAGCACCTGTGGACTTTCGAATATTTCAAACGGTCCGCCGATCCATCTGCGTCCTATTTTGAACCAGACCTACATGGTTATGCTCCAGAAGAAGGGAATGTACTCCGTAATCGCGGATCCGCTCGATGTGAAACTGGCTGAAATAGCAAAGGGAAAGCGCCCCGACATAGTCGATCTTATCTACTCGATAATGGACGGAAACGATCCGAATATAGCAGGTCTTTCAAAAGAGCTGCAGGAATACGCAAAAACAACAAGCGTAATTCTCGGGAAGACGCTCTATTCCGATTCGTGGCTTGAAGTCTGATTTATTTATTGTGAAATGAAGAACAAAAAAGCCTCTCCCTTTACCGGGCGGGGCTTTTTTTGTTATCATGGTTGTCCGGTTGATCTGAAATATCAAATTTGAAATTTCAGATCAACCGGCAGGGGAGATAACAGATGGCACGTGTTGATGATTATATTAATGCAAAAAAAATTGCAGCGGAAGAGCTTTCCAGAGAGCCTTTTGGCGAGATAGCCGAAAGATCCGGATACAAATTGATTGATAACAGCAAACTTAAGATTCCTTTTTTAAACAGGGTCTATATGATCAGCTGGCCGGGATTTGAATTCGAGGATGAATCATCTGAAAAAAAAGATGTGCCTCTCCAGGAACAGGTTCTTATACTCCATTATATTGCTGCCAAGGGTGAAAAAAAAATATCAGGCAGGTGGATATCTTTCCGGGAGATCCCTGGAGCAGCTTTTTATTATTCCGCTTTTGTCAAAAGAGCCATAGATCCGCTTAAAAAAACCTTTGGTAAAGAGGCGGGCCTGTTCGTCAAAGCCGCAAAAAAATTAAACGGAAAGGCAATTGACGCCGGGAATGCCGGTTTTGAGTTTAATCTCTTTCCAAATGTTTCCTTGCAGCTTATCCTTTGGGAAGGTGACGATGAATTTCTGCCGGAGGCAAATATATTGTTTTACGATTCGATTGGTGATATTTTTTCCCCCGAGGATGTTGCATGGCTGTCAGGCATGCTGGTTTACAGGCTGATGGCGCTGGCAAAATGATTTCGAATATCGAATATCGTACATCGAATATCGAAAGACCGGTTCATTTTGTCATTCACGCGAAAGCCGAATGTTGAATATCGGGGAACAGTAACTAGTAACCTGTAATCAGTGAACAGTGGTGTAAGAGAACGCGCATGAGGCAAGAGGGGGTTTTTCACTTGAATCCTTGAACCCTCGACCCCTCGAATCCTTTATTTTTTTTGATATTCGAAATTCGATATTCTGATTTTAAATGGAGTATTTTCGGGTTATGATCAAGTCGAAGGCTCTTGAGGTCAATCTGGCAGACTATTATGTAGATGTCGCCGTAGACTCGAAATATTCGGTGCTTGAAGAAGTATTTTCGAGATATCAGGGGCTTATGGAAGGTTTAAATACCTTCTTAAAAGAGCTGTCCCATCCTTACAGAAACTGGCAGTTCATAGTCAAGGAGGCAAGAAGTTTCAGCCTCGATTATTTCCACTTTATCTATAATCATCCCAGAGGTCCGAAAGCGGCCGAAACTTTTATAAATATTTTCATAAGCGTGGTTGAATCTTCCGCCGAAAGGCAGGTGAAAGCCGATGCCGTAGACAACTTGTTGTTATTTTTGCAGAAAATTATAAAAGAATCCGGATTTAATCTTGCAAGATTCCTTCCGGTTCTTAATGACACATTTATCCGTATCAGGGATTTCAAAGACGAGCATTTTTATCTTTTTGTTAAAAGCTTCTACCAGATAAAGAAGCTTGCAAACGATCTGACCGAAAGTCCGGCACAGGATCCATTGCGTTACGATGCTCTCAACTCGCTCTTTATAAAGTATTTCAAATATACATACTCGTACTGGTTGAGTGTGCCGGACCCTCTCTTCTGGTTTCAGAAGGAGGCAAGTGAAATAAGAAGCAGCAAAACAGTCGGTGAGCTGACCCGAGACATATCCCACAAACAGATAAAAAATCTTAAGAGAAGACTCGAAAAGACGGCTCCCCCGGGCCGGACCGGTTCCAGAGAACTCGCAAAGGAACTTCTTAATTTTCCCGGATACAGGCAATTCATAGAGTCTTATGAAAAGATACCGCAGAAACTCCTCGAATATGAGACGGGAAGCAGTCTCGGATATCGGTACAAGCTGCTTTTTCTTCTGCATATAATGAATATATCAGGCCTTTCGATGATACATGAGGAGACGCTTGCTGAAATAAACAGGACTCTTGAATGGATTATCGCCCACGAGAAGTACAGGAGCGTCCAGGAGCTTATACGGCAGACATTCACGGTTTTGAAAGAGCGTACCAGCAGGTATCCGAAAACAGCCCTGAACTGCGTTCTTAACATGGGAAAAGGAGTTTACAGAACAGGCGATATAGAGCTTGTAAATTTTTTCATAGATTCGGTAATAGATCTCGGTTTTCATGCTCCCATGGTAAAAGGTGTCGGAAACGACGGGCAGATACAGGTTAACAGCGCCCATATTCAGAACATAAGAACATGGCTTGAGATAATCGAGCTTAAACCGAAATGGTCGACAAGGCTTCTTTCCGCCCTTATTGTCAACCTTGCAATGTGCGGTGTATTTATAAGGGACACGGATCTCTTTCCCAGGGATATAACTCGCTTTTTAAACAGCGATATAGGGCCGGTATATAATCTGGCCAAGCAGCTTGCCAGGCTGTTTCCCGTTTATTTCAACGATATCGGAGCCGAGGGCAAATTGCGGGATATCTCGACCATGCTTGATGAAATCACGGCAAGAAAAGATGTGCTCATACATTGCCTGAGGAAACAAAGCCATGTTGAAAGCAGCAACAGGACTATAAGCTTCATGGAAGCGACTCTTATCTTCTGGAAAACAAGGGATAGGCGATATATAGAACCTTTTGTCCCACCCGCATTATATGTCCGGATTGAAGCAACAGGGCCCTACATAGACGGTGTTTATCAGGCATTTTCAAAGCTTGAAGAAAAAGGTGTTGTTATCCCTGAAGATCTTGCAGGAATAAGGGAGGAAAAACTCTCCGATCTTCTTTGCGATATGGATGATATATCTGAAAGCGACAAGGAGAGAGTCAGACTCGCGGTTATTTTTTTCCAGCTCCTGCATCACAAGTATAATCTCGACTTTATCGAAATGGATAACTATCTCGCCAGGCTTGATGAAGGAGCCTTTCCCGAAGTGCCGAGGATAAAGGAGGCCCTTTCCGAACCTGATTCAAAGAAGAAACTTTTCAAGCTGCTCGATTGCCTTGATTCCTTAAAGAGCCTTATATTATCAACGGTTTTTTACGAAGCCAGGGAGGATATTTACAAAAAAAGGCATTTTGCCCTTGATATTCCTTCCATGTACGGAAGTTACCATGAAAACAAATTCGATGCGCTGGGACTTGCTTTCCGGCTTGAATCACTTATCAATGTTCTTTTTGAAGATCTTATCGAAAAAATCGATCTAACCCTCATAACCAAGGCCACCTTTTTCCAGATTTATGACAGGTTGAGGCTTTTCGACAAGGCCCTGAAGCTTGACGGGATTTCCTCCTTCGAGCTTGAACGGCAGCTTGATTTTCTCCTGCTTTCACTGGAGGTGAGGGGCTTTACATTCACACAGTATCTGGATATCTTCAAGGGGTTCGCCCAGGCCGTAAAGAATATAATAAATGATTATTACAACAATATACATGAGCGGAATTTAAACCGCATTCTTTCAGGCGGGCCGATCGACGGGATTCTGCCAAAATATCTTCCCAAAGAATCCGTAATCGATTCCGAAAAACTCAGGCACAGGATATCTGAAATATTCTTCAGAGAAAGGATAACCCTTTCTCTGGGTCTTCAGCAGCTCGACCTTTTTTTGAGCCGCATTCTCAGCATTCTTTTCGACCAGTCTGAGAGACTCAGCAAGTACAGGCTGCGTCTCCTTTTGAACTATGATCCTCATATAGCCATGACGCCGATAGACGATGCCAGAGGAAAGGTTTCAGGTATCATTTATCTCGGGAACAAAGGGCTTAACATGGTTAAGCTCAGGAAGTACGGCCTGCCGATTCCTCCGGGCTTTATAATAAGCACGGAGGTTTTCCGCTGCAGGGAGATTATAGACAGCTATCCTCCGGCTGAGCAGAATTTCAAGGAACAGATAGCATACAACATTTTTTCACTTGAAAAAATTACTGAAAAAACATTCGGCGATCCTCTTAATCCGCTGCTTCTCTCGGTAAGGAGCGGATCTTCAATTTCACAGCCCGGCATGATGGATTCTTTCTTAAACGTAGGCATGAACGAAAAGATAGCGGAAGGCATTGCTTCAAAGACAGGGAATACATGGTTTGCCTGGGA
Source organism: Desulfobacteraceae bacterium (assembly GCA_003818505.1). Taxonomy (GTDB): domain Bacteria; phylum Desulfobacterota; class Desulfobacteria; order Desulfobacterales; family RPRI01; genus RPRI01. Next base: position 8,481 of record RPRI01000145.1, read on the forward strand.
TAATTACAGGCGGTTTCTTCAGGGTTACGGGATGGCCTTTGACATTGAGAGAGACCGGTTTGACGCACTTATCGGCGAGTTCAAGCAAAAAAGCGGTATTCCTTACAAAAGAGATTTTACCGGTGCACAGATGAAAGAGCTGGCACTCTCATATAAGGGTTTGATAAGAAGTTCGGGGATAGATATTCCGGATGTTCCTTTTGACCAGCTTCGGGTGATAATCAATAAGGTCTTTGATTCGTGGGAATCTTCCAAAGCAAAAGCCTACCGTAAGATAATGGGGATATCGGATGACTGGGGAACGGCTGTAACAATACAGGCCATGGTCTTCGGGAATATTTCCGAAAAATCCGGCACAGGAGTATTTTTTACGCATAATCCGAGATGGTCCGGAGATACCCTCAGGCTGTGGGGCGATTTTACACTTGAGAATCAGGGAGAAGACGTAGTATCCGGACTGGTCAGGACGCTTCCGATCTCAGTATTCCAGCAGGAGATTGAAAAGAGGGAAACGGATATAACCCTTGAAACTCATTTCCCCGATATTTATACCGCGCTGAGGGAGTGGGCAAAAGAACTGGTATATGAAAAGGGGTGGAGCCCCCAGGAGGTGGAATTTACATTTGAAGGTCCTTCAAGAAATCAGTTGTATCTTCTTCAGACAAGAGACATGGCAATGCGGGAACACAAGAAAGCCCTGGCCTTTGATTTTAAAAACAATGAGGAGAAAGACTTTTTAGGTCACGGCATAGGGGTGAGCGGAGGCGCCATGAGCGGAAGAATTGTTTTCAGCCTTGAAGAAATAGACAGCTTAAGGCTCAGGGAGCCGGAAACGCCGCTTATTCTCCTGAGAAACGACACCGTTCCGGATGACATAAGGGAGATTCACGCGGCTGACGGCTTGCTGACTGCGCGTGGCGGGCTGACATCGCATGCGGCAGTTGTTGCGCACAGACTCGGAAAGACATGCGTTGCTGGTTGCGGAAATCTTGTCTGCGATGAGATAAGGAAATCGGGCCGCTTCGGGAATGTATCCCTTAAATCCGGGGACTACATAAGCATTGACGGACAGGAGGGCTCGGTGTACCGGGGTCTGATAGGGACAAAGGAAAACCTGTGAGCCGTCGTTTAAAAATAACCGGAACATTTTTATTTTGTAACGGCTCTTAAAAAGGAGGTAAAAAATGGACTCGAAAGGAAAGGGAAAAGGTTTCAGGCTGGGGATAAACGGCTTCGGAAGAATAGGGAAACTGACGGTCTGGCATCATATAGGAAGAAAGTTCTTTGATGAAATCACCGTCAACATAGGGCGTGAAGCCGGGACATCGTTATATGATATCGCACAGTATCTTGAAACAGATTCAACATACGGGTCTCTTCACTTCTTTTTATACGGACAAAAAGCCTCTTCCATTATAAGTGACATAGATGAAAAAAACGGTACTATAATTGCAGACGGTATAAAAATCAAATTCCTGCGGGCTTCAAGAAACCCGGCAAAAATCGGATGGAGTGACCATGGTGTAAAGCTGGTAGTCGAAACCACGGGCCAGTTTCTTGATCCTACTCTTCCTCCAGATCATACCCGTGGTTCGGTAAGGGGGCATCTTGAGGCAGGAGCCGGAAAAGTCATTGTTTCGGCCCCTTTTAAAATAGGCGACAAGGGAAAGGCTATTCCCGAGGATGCGGTCACAACAGTCATGGGGATCAATGCGAACGATTATGATCCAAGGCGTCACAAGATAATCTCCGGGGCGTCATGCACCACTACATGCCTTGCGCACATGATAAAACCGCTGATAAATTATTTCGGATCAAAAAGAATCCTTTCCGCCTCCATGTCGACGGTGCATGCAGTTACCGGTTCACAGGAGGTTCTGGACCGCCTTCCCAAAACCGGCGCACAGGATCTGAGAAAAAACAGAAGCGTGATGAACAATATAATCCTTACGACAACAGGAGCGGCAAAAGCCCTGAGGCTGGTGATTCCCGAAATGAAGCAGATAGGTTTTATTGCCGAATCGGTGAGAATTCCTACCAGCACAGGTTCGCTTATCATACTGGTTCTTAATCTCCAGGAAGAACTTTCCGGAGAGTCGATAAGGAGGGAGATGATAAACGACATATACAAACAGGCAGCAGCCGATGATCCCAAGGGATATCTCGTCTATTCGGATAAGCAGAATGTATCCTGTGACATAATAGGGATGCCTGGTGTTGCTGCTCTTATCGAAGGACATGAAACACATACAAGGACTGCGGAAGTCACCATAGATCTGGAAAAAGTCCCCGGCATAGAAAAGAATATAATAGCGACATTGAAACAGAAAATAATTAATATACCGGTTACCCAGGCGGTGATATACGGATGGTACGACAACGAGATGGGCGGTTATGTAAATATTCTGGGGGACAGGACTGTCTCCGCCGCAGAAAACATGTAGTTTTTTAAAGGGATTTATAACTGTTCTTAAACGGATATTATGAAAAGCTCTCTGTTATAGAAAACCGCCGGGGTATAGGAGGGATGAGCTACCCAGGCGGTTCCTTCACAAACGGCCGACCTGATCCGGATCAGCTTCGCTTGTTATCAGCCTCAATGTTTTGATCCGACGGCATATCCGGGCCGGCCTCCGGCGAAGCCTTAAGCAGATGATCCTTCAAACTGGTTCCCGGCATTTGAAACCGATCCTGTGCCAACCGGCCATCAAGATAAGCCTCTGTAACCAAATCGATATTGCCGCAGATAAAACCGTTCACCTCAATCCCGGCACCGATTAAAGACCGTTCCAGGGCATGGGAGATAGCCCCGCAGATAAGCACGTCCACCCCAAGATCAGCAACTTCACGGGCCCGCTGTAAAGGATGGCGGTGGATGAGTGTCACTGTCCGGTGTTCCTTCCGGCTTTTACGGTCGATATCGATTAACAGTAAGCTTTCGGAAACATCGAAAACCGGTGATATCCGGTCCTCCCACTTTGCGATGGCAATCTTCACAATAATATACAAAGCAAGCTTTGTGCCATATGGTTGAGCATCTTTCAGAGATGCTAAACTGAGCCTTCAGCCCATCCGGACCAAATTAATCATCAGGATTAATATTGCAATTTACAACACTATCTGCCATATTGTGTATGCATAATGCACGATTTGGAGCCGTTAAGACATAACATGTGTATTGCATATTACCTGGTTATGGCTCCTTAAGCCGTCTTTGATGTCCGGATAACCTCTTTATTTTCTTACACAGCTTATATGCGGATTGGAGGTTCCCATGGGTTCACTTACCGGTGATTACAGCAGAGATGTCATCCTCGATTCGATCAATGAGGGGGTGTTTACGGTGGATTGCGGCTGGTGCATCACCGCCTTCAACCGCGCTGCAGAACGCATCACAGGAGTAGGCCGCCGGGAGGCTTTGGGCCGTGCATGCTGTGAAGTATTTCATGCCAATATCTGCGAGAAAGACTGCTCGTTGCGGCGAACATTCGATACGGGCAAACCGGTGGTTAATGCTACGGCCCATATTGTCAACAGGCAGGGCCAGCAGGTGCCTATCCGGCTTTCCACCGCCATTTTGAAAGACGGACAAGGCCGTGTCATAGGCGGCGTGGAAACATTTCAGGACTTAAGCCAGGTCAGGCAACTCCAGAAAGAGTTGCAGGGCCGCTATACTTTCCAGGACATTGTCGGCCGCAGCGCTGCCATGATGAGGCTTTTCGAAATCCTTCCCCAGATTGCTGAATCAAGCAGCACGGTTCTGATAGAAGGCCCGAGCGGAACGGGGAAGGAGCTTTTTGCCAGGGCCATTCACAACCTCTCGCCACGTCGCAGGAAGCGTTTTGTGGCCGTTAATTGTGCCGCCCTGCCGGACACGCTGCTTGAAAACGAGCTTTTCGGGCACAAGGCCGGAGCATTTACCGATGCAAAGCGCGACAAAGCAGGCCGCTTTACCATGGCCGACGGCGGGACCCTTTTTCTGGATGAAATAGGAGATATTTCACCGGCTTTACAGGTACGGCTTCTTCGGGTACTGCAGGAACGTTACATTGAGCCGCTGGGATCCTTGGATCCTATTCCGGTTGATGTACGAGTGGTGGCAGCAACCAACAAGAGTCTCGCCGAACAGGTTCGCTGC